>CANPXK010000048.1 GCA_947585965.1 uncultured Clostridia bacterium | reverse complement strand
GATCACAACAGCTATGCATCGGGCGATGCGGTAAATGAACTTGACTATTCACTCGTTGCACAGAATCAGGCAGTATATGACTATTATAAGGGTCTTATAGCTTTCAGAAAGGCTCATCCGGCTCTCAGGCTTTCAACAGCTGATGAAGTTGCAGCAAACCTGCAGGTTCTTGATGGTACTGAGGAGGGTGTTATAGCATATACTCTCAGCGGTAATGTTGAGGGAGAAGCAGCAGATCAGATCCTTGTTGTATACAATCCGCTCAGAACTGCTACAAATGTTCAGCTTCCCGAGGGTGATTGGAATATCTATGTAAACGATACCACAGCAAGTGATACCGATGTTATTGACACGGTAACAGGAGAGGTTTCGGTACCGCAGATTTCCGGTATGATACTTGTTAATGAGAGTATTACGGACGAACCCGGAACAGACGAACCCGGAGAAGACAGTATTGTTGATGATGCTACCGGTGTAAAGGTTGAAGGTGCAATACCGGAAGGTGTTTCACTTAGTGTAAGTGAAATCGAGGTCGATCCGGAAACCGATCCGGATGTAGTTGCAGCATATGATATAAATCTTTTGGATAGTGACAATGTTGTAGTACAGCCTGACGGAACTATCAAGATTTATTTGCCCTGTGACATTTCCGGCTGCAAGGTAATGTGGCTCAAGGATGATGGTTCAAAAGTTGATATGAATGCAGAATATGTCGATGGTTTCTATGTATTTGAAACAGATCATCTTTCTATATATCAAATAGTAAAGACTGATGCTTCTGAACCTGATAATGATGAACCCGATAATGATGAACCCGGAACAGACGTTCCCGCTGACATCAGTGATGTATCTGACGTAGAACCCGGCACATCCGTTCCCGACAACGATCAGCCCTCAAACGATGGTGCTGACAACAATGGTGGTGCTGATGTACCCACAACCGGTGATACAACTACAGTTATGTGTGTTGCTTTTGCTGTAATAGCTTTTGCGGCAGGTGCATATGTTGTTATTGCCTACAAGAGAAAAAAGAGAGAAAATTAATTAAGTCATGATTGATTTTAATTGATGGTTCTCATGGACTGTCGGAGAAGGTTATTGACCTGCTCCGGCAGTCCTTTTTGAATGGTGTCGGAATAGGAATTTTTATCAAAAATTTGAGAGAATGGGATATATTTTATGGCATATGGGGGAAAATTTCAAAGTACGTTGTAAGAGGGATATAATTATGTTATAATACATTGTTGTGAAGTATAATAATTGATATCATGCTAAAAGAGGGATACTTATGGCTAAAAGAGAAGACTTAAGAAATGTTGCAATAATCGCTCATGTTGACCACGGAAAGACTACTCTTGTGGATCAGCTCCTGCTTCAGAGCGGTATTTTCAGAAGTAATGAAACAGTAGCCGAAAGAGTTATGGATTCAAACGACCTCGAAAGAGAGAGAGGAATAACCATACTTTCCAAAAATACCGCGGTTATGTACAACGGAACAAAAATTAATATAGTTGATACCCCGGGTCATGCTGATTTTGGCGGTGAGGTTGAACGTATACTTATGATGGTTGACGGAGTGCTTCTTTTGGTAGATGCATTTGAGGGCTGTATGCCGCAGACACGTTTTGTTCTTAAAAAAGCCCTCGGACTCGGAAAGAAACCCCTTGTTGTTGTAAATAAAATAGACAGACCGGGTGCAAGACCTGAGGAAGTAGTAGATGAGGTGCTTGATCTTTTCATAGAGCTCGGAGCTGATGATGATCAAATCGAATTTCCTGTTGTATACGCTTCAGCAAGAGGCGGTTATGCTTCTTTGACTCCCGATGAAAAGGGGGAAGATATGAAGCCGCTTTTTGAAAAGATTATTGAGGAGATACCGGCTCCGGAGGGCGACCCGGACGGTCCGCTCCAGCTTTTGTTTTCAAATATAGATTATGATGATTATGTAGGCAGGATAGGCATAGGCAGAGTAGAAAGAGGGAGCTGCAAGACGGGTCAGACAGTAATGCTTTGCCATAATGACGGAAGCTGCAAAAATGCAAGAATAACGAAGCTCTATCAGTTTGAGGGTCTGAAGAGAGTTGAGGCTGAAACGGCAAGACTTGGAGATATAGTCGCAGTATCGGGTATTACCGGTCTTAACATCGGAGAAACAGCCTGCGATCCCGAGCATCCCGAGCCGCTTCCCTTCGTAAAGATAGATGAACCGACTGTTTCAATGCTGTTTATGGTAAACAACAGTCCGTTTGCGGGCAAAGAGGGTAAGTACGTTACTTCGAGAAATATAAGGGAAAGACTTTTCAAGGAAGTAGAAACGAATGTTGCGATGAGGGTTGAGGAAACAGACTCAACCGATACTTTCAAGGTTTCGGGCAGAGGTGAGCTGCACCTTTCAATTCTTATAGAAACAATGCGCCGTCAGGATTATGAATTTCAGGTATCGCGTCCAAAGGTAATTATGAAAGAAATTAACGGTGTTTTGTGTGAGCCTATGGAGCTTCTTGCTGTTGAAGTACCGGACAATTATGTCGGTGCGGTTATGGAGAAGCTTGGAACAAGAAAAGCCGAGCTTGTCAATATGACGCCAAAGGAATCCGGAACAACACAGATAGAATTCAGGATACCCTCAAGAGGACTTATGGGATATCGCTCCGAGTTCCTTACGGACACAAACGGTAACGGTATAATGAACCATGTATTTGACGGTTACGAGCCGTATAAAGGGGATATAGCAACACGCTCACAGGGCTCCCTCATAGCACATGAAACGGGTGCGAGTACGGGCTATGGTTTATTTGCCGCACAGGAAAGAGGCAGACTTTTTATAGGTCCGGGTGTTGATGTATATGAGGGAATGATAGTGGGTTCAAACCCGAAAAATGAGGATGTTGTTGTAAATGTGTGCAAGAAAAAGCATATTACAAATACCCGTGCATCAGGCTCCGATGAAGCATTGAAGCTTACGCCCCCGACAACACTAAGCCTTGAGCAATCACTCGAGTTTATCGGGGATGATGAACTTGTCGAGGTGACTCCGCAGTCCGTTCGTATGCGTAAGACGATACTTAACAAAGAACAGCGTATGAAGGCTCAGAGTAAGATGAATTAAGAGTGAATTATCGGTGTAGACGGCAATATATTTTGTTAATAACCCCGGATAAATAATTCACCCGACAGTAACATTACCGCTTGCGAATGTTACTGTCGGGTGAAATTTTTTGTTGATATTATGAAATTGAAATTTTATTGAAAAGGGTTTCATACTTGCCTTTTTCGCTTTGCCTGAAATACAGAATTGCTTCATTATAGCCTTTTTCGGTAATTACTGCTTTCATATAACATACGGATTTATTTCCCGAACCGTCTGTCACAGCTGATTTGCATATAATATTCTTTGAATCATTCACATAAACCTCAGCATCAGAGTAATTATCCCTAAGATAATCAACAAGTGTTTCCCTGTCTATACCCTCGTTCTCTATCGCTTCTATCTGTAAAGTTGCCGTGCCGTCGGGATTTTGCAGATATATTCCGTCCGATGGCGTGTATTCGGTGCAGAGTACGGAAAAATCCTCGGGAAATACTGCGGAAATATTACCGCTGCTGCCTGTGAATTTAAGATAGCCTTTTCTGTCCTCAACAACGTGTGCGGGAAGTGAGCTTTCCTCAACGCTTGACTGCGGTATGCTGTTTTGACTGCTTTCTTCGGAGCTTTCTGCGGACGACATTACAGAGGCAGTTTCGGACACGGAGCTTTCAGTTGCCTCCTCAGGGGAGCATCCGAATAAGCCCGTAAAAGATAATATAAATAAAGTGGCTGCAATAAGTTTTTTCATATTAATGCCTCCCGAAAATTATCCATGCCTCCCGGAAGCCCTTTTATGGGCTTTTGCGGCATTTCTCCTTTTACTGTCGTTTCTGCCGTGGATTTCTCTTTTTCCCCTGCCGGAATTTTCCCTGCCGCCTCTACGGTTTCCTTTTTGCTTTGTCCTTTCCTCATACAGTATTGTTCTTACGGGCTTTCCGCAGACCTTTGCACCGTACATTCTGTCAAGTACCTCGTCAACGGATTCGGAGGGTATGGAGACAACCGAAAAATCATCATATATTTCTATCTTACCGATATCCCCGCCGCTCAACAGGCTTTTTTCCGTTATGCAGCCCACAATATGATTCGGAGCAACTCTGCTTGCCCTTCCGATATTTAGCATAATTTTGCTGAAATCAGTAATTCCGCTCTTTGACTTATGCTTTCTGTCGGTTTCGATATCCTTTATTTTTATTTCCTTTCCGACAAAGCATTTCTGAAGTGCGGCTGCTGCAATATCAAACAGTGAATAACCCTGTGACAGCAATGTATTTACCATATCTCTGTATCTGTCGTGTACAGGCTCGGAAAGTGCCGAGGAAATATCGTAAATGTTTTTTTCCGCAATATGATTATTGATATCCTCACCTGTCGGAACGGGGATTTTCTCAATTTTACTTTTTGTATTGTGTACAATATCCATAAGGGAATATACCTGACGTCTGCCGCTGCATAGTGTAACGGAGGTTCCCTCCTTGCCGACACGACCGGTTCTGCCTATTCTGTGGACGTAGTATTCGTTATTTTGCGGAATGTCATAATTGAATACATATTCTACATCATTAACATCTATACCTCTTGCGGCAACATCCGTAGCTACAAGGATTGAAACGGAACCGTTTCTGAATCTGTCCATAATTGCTGTTCGTTGTGATTGCTTAAGGTCTCCGTGCAGTGCGTCGGCATCAAATCCGCTCTGATTAAGCTCTATAGCAAGCTCCTCCGCCATTTTTTTGGTATTGCAGAATACAATAGACAGCGAAGGGGAATAATAATGCAAAAGCAGCTTGAGAGCATCTGTTTTCCTTCCCATGGGAACATCAACATAAAGTTGTTTTATGTTATCAAGTGTAAGTCTGCGGTTGGCTGCTTCTATAACGACAGGGTGTTTTTGAAATTCCTGTGTTATGGACATGACCGATGGCGGCATCGTTGCCGAGAATAAAACCGTTTGTCTGTTGTCGGGTGTCTCACGGAGAATTGTTTCCATATCCTCCTTAAATCCCATGCTAAGCATTTCGTCAGCCTCGTCAAGCACGGCAAGCTTTATGCTGTCAAGCCTGAGTGTTCTTCTACGCAGATGGTCCATTATTCTGCCGGGTGTGCCGATGATAATATTAGCTCTCTTAAGCCTTGCAATCTGTTTATCCATAGGTGCGCCGCCGTATATTTCAACAGGCCGTATGCCCTCGCAGTATTTTGTGAGTTTTCTTATTTCTCCGCAGCACTGCATGGCAAGCTCTCTTGTCGGCAGCATGATTATAACAAGAGCTTTCGATTTATCCTCAATATCCTTAATCATTTCTATTGCGGGAATGGCAAATGCCATTGTTTTGCCTGTTCCTGTTTGTGAACGCCCTATAACATCAATTCCCGAACGAACCATGGGAATGGCTTTTGCCTGTATGGGGGTAGGTGCTTCAAAGCCGAGAGCATCAACTGCACGCATTATTTCTTCCGAAAGACAAAGTTCCTCAAAGCTTATCTTATTTTCCTGTGTCATATTCTTTCCTCAATCCTAAATATCTGATTCAACCTATTCATTTTATCAAAGAAACCGTAATTTGTCAAATATATTATGAATAATTATCTTAGTGCTTGTGAATAGGGATTATTTTCACCTAATAATGGCATTTTTTCGGGAAAATTTTTAGTTTTTTAAACCACAACAGATATTATAATTTGTTTTGTCAGCTACAATATGTAGTTTTTTGTAAAAAGCCTGTTGTAAAATTATGCATAAAGTTAAATATATCTAACCTATTTTTTTGTACGTTTTATACGAGATTATTTTTATGATGTTCCAAAGTGTTGACAAAAGTGGGAAACAGCTATATATTTAAATAAAGTAGTAATAAATACTGATTTTATCTTTCGGGTATAATATAATTATACGGAAGATAGAATGTTAAATTCAGGAGAGGGGTTCTCAGCTAATGATCAAAGAAAATATTGAAGCATGGGATGGCTTTGAGGGAAGAATCTGGAAAAAGGAAATAAACGTAAGGGATTTCATACAGAAAAACTATCGTCCTTACGACGGAGACGAATCCTTTCTTGAGGGGCCGACCGAGGCTACGGATAAGCTTTGGGGAATAGTTCAGAAGCTTCAGAAGGAGGAGCGTGCGAAGGGCGGAGTCCTTGATATGGAAACAAAGGTTGTATCTGGACTTACGGCATATGGTGCAGGCTATATCAGTGAGGAAGATAAGGATCTTGAAAAAATTGTAGGTCTTCAGACAGATAAACCGCTTAAAAGAGCGTTTATGCCTTTTGGCGGAATAAAAATGGCGGAGCAGGCCTGTGAGGCATACGGCTATACACCTGACCCTGAGCTTCATAAGATATTCAATGAATATGTAACAACTCATAATCAGGGAGTATTTGATGCATACACACCCGAAATGAAGTCGGTTCGTCATAATAAGATTATAACAGGACTCCCCGATACCTATGGAAGAGGTCGTATTGTAGGTGATTATCGCCGTGTGGCTCTTTACGGTATAGATTATCTTATTGAGCAGAAGAAAAAGGATTTCAATAATACGGGCGACGGTACAATGACGGAGGATGTTATAAGACTTCGTGAGGAAATAAGCAAGCAGATAAAAGCACTTAACGGTATGAAAGAAATGGCGAAGATATACGGTTATGATATATCACAGCCGGCTAAAAATGCTCATGAAGCAGTTCAATGGCTGTATTTCGGATACCTTGCCGCAATAAAGACACAAAACGGTGCAGCTATGTCTGTAGGAAGAGTATCAACATTTCTTGACATTTATATTCAAAGGGATCTTGATAAGGGTATCATTACCGAAAAAGAGGCACAGGAACTTATAGATCATCTTGTAATGAAATTCAGAATAGTAAAGTTTGCACGTATAACTTCATATAATCAGTTATTCTCGGGCGATCCGGTATGGGCAACGCTTGAGGTAGCGGGCATAGGTGTTGACGGACGTTCAATGGTAACAAAGAATGATTTCCGTTTTCTGCATACACTTGAGAACATGGGACCGTCACCTGAGCCTAATATGACGGTACTGTATTCTTCGGCACTTCCCGATAATTTCAAGAAATATGCATCAAAAATCTCCATAAATACCAGCTCCGTGCAGTATGAAAACGATGATGTAATGAAGCCTTATTGGGGCGATGATTATTCAATATGCTGCTGTGTATCGGCAACGCAGACAGGCAAGGAAATGCAGTTCTTCGGAGCAAGAGCGAACCTTGCAAAGTGCCTGCTTTATGCAATAAACGGCGGTGTTGACGCAAAGACACATGAGCAGTGCGGTCCCATGATGCGGCCGATAACCTCGGAATATCTTGATTATTATGAGGTTATGGATAAATTTGATAAGATGATGGACTGGCTCGCTTCGACTTATGTAAATGCACTTAATCTTATCCATTATATGCATGACAAATATTTCTATGAAGCGGCTGAAATGGCACTTATAGATACAGATGTCCGCCGTACATTTGCAACGGGTATAGCAGGATTTTCTCATGTTGTCGATTCACTCAGTGCGATAAAATATGCAAAGGTAAAGACAATAAGGGATGCGGACGGTAATGTTATTCATTTCAAAACAGAGGGAGATTTCCCGAGATACGGCAATGATGACGACCGTGCCGATGATATAGCGGTATGGCTTCTCGGAACTTTTCTTGACAAGATAAAAAAGCACCACACCTACAGAAATTCCGAGCCTACAACGTCTATTCTTACAATTACTTCTAATGTAGTATACGGTAAGGCAACTGCCGATCTGCCTGATGGACGACTTGCGGGAGAGCCGCTTGCCCCGGGTGCCAATCCGAGCTACGGTGCGGAAAAGAACGGACTTCTTGCTTCGCTTAATTCTGTTGCAAAACTGCCTTATCATTGGGCACTTGACGGTATATCGAATACACAGACGATTAACCCCGAAGCACTCGGTCATACACCGCAGGAGCGTATAGACAATCTGGTTCAGGTTATGGACGGATATTTTGATAAGGGTGCGCATCACCTTAATGTCAATGTATTCGGTACGGAGAAGCTTATTGATGCTATGGAACACCCGGAAAAAGAGGAATATGCAAACTTTACTATCCGTGTATCGGGATATGCTGTTAAATTTATAGATCTGACACGTGAACAACAGCTTGACGTTATTTCCCGTACCTGCCATGCAACACTCTGATGATATATGAATGAAAATATTGATTTTGACATAACGGGAAATGTATCAAAGCTTGAAAGCTTCGGACTTGTTGACGGACCGGGGGTAAGGTTTGTCGTATTCCTGAGTGGCTGCAATATGAGGTGTAAGTTCTGTCACAATCCCGAAACATGGAGCGGCAAAGGAGAGCAGTGGACAGCAAAAAAGCTTTTTGAGCATATCCGCAGATATAAGGATTACTGGAAAAAGAACGGCGGTATAACCGTAAGCGGCGGTGAGCCTTTATTGCAGATGCCATTTGTTAAGGCACTTTTTACACTTGCAAAAAAGGAAAATATCCACACCGCCATAGACACCTCGGGTCAGCCGTTTGGAAGTAGTGCGGATTGGATGTCGGAGTTTGAACAGCTTGCGGAAGTAACGGATCTTTTCATACTTGATATCAAGGATATGAACCCCGAGGGGCATAAGGCTCTGACGGGATTTGATAATGCAAACATTGTAGAGATGGCAAGGTGGCTTTCCGACCACGGAAAAAAGATGTGGATTCGTCATGTTCTCGTACCGGGTATAACCGACAGGGAGGAAGATCTCATAGCCCTGCATGATTTTATTTCCACTTTAAAGACGGTAGAAAGGGCGGAGATACTTCCTTATCACACCTTTGCGATACCGAAATGGGAGGAACTTGGAATAGAATATCCGCTGAAAGATGTTCCTGTTCCGACCGAGGATGAAATAAAGAGGGCGGAAGACATAATTAATAAAAAATAATAAGTAGTGTAACTGTTTCACTGATTACAAAAGGCAGGCAAGGCTTAACGGTTTTGCTTGTCTTTTGTCGTTTTCTTCAATTAATGTTCAAATATCGGTAGAATTTTATGGAAATTACATAATAATAGAAAAATTTGATTTTTTACTATCCGACAGACTTTTCCAATCGTCTATATTATGCAGGGGATAAAATCCGTATCACATAGTGTATCCCTTGAAATTATTATAAACGGAGGAATTATTATGGTAAATCTGAAAAAGAGCGTAAAGAGGATCTGTGCGGTTACTCTTGCCGCACTTATGCTTGGAGGCAGTGCGGTTACGGTTTTGCCGGAGGTGGCAGAGAGCGGTATTGTTGCGAGTGCGGCAAACTCCGAAAGGGATTTCTACACTGAGGAAAACTATGACGGAACAATCAAAGTAACAGGTTATAAGGGAAAATCATCAAATGTTGTAATTCCGTCAAAAATTTTTGGAGAAAAAGTTACAGGGGTTGATATGGGCGATAATGATTTCATTACAAGTGTAACAGTTCCGAATACAGTTACATCAATATGGTTCGGGGGTTGCAGAAAATTAAAAAAAGTTACACTTTCTAATAGTATAAAGAGTATTGGTAGATACACGTTTAGTCATTGTGAATCATTAGAGAGCATAACTATTCCAAATAGTGTTACCGATATAGGGTGGAACGCTTTTGAAAACTGTATATCATTAAAAAGTGTAGTTTTTTCAAATAAACTTTTGACAATAGGCGAGGCTGCTTTTAGTTGTTGCAACTCATTAAAAAGTATAACTCTCCCTAATAGTGTAACGGAAGTTGAAGCGAATGTATTTAAGGGTTGTGAAAATTTAACTAATGTGAAACTGTCAACAGGTATGCATGAAATATCCGGTGGTATGTTCAGTGATTGTACGAGCTTAAAGACTATTGAAATCCCTGAAAGTATTACAAGAATTATTGGCTCTTCATGGTGTAAGGGTGCTTTTGAGAATTGTAAATCGTTGGAACATATAATTATTCCAAACAGTGTGGACTATATAGGTTGTGACGTATTTTTAGGTTGCAAATCACTTAAAAGTTTAACTTTTCCCCAAAGTATTACACATTTAGAAAATGGAGTTGCTTCTAGCTGTACAGAGTTGAGAACCGTTATAATTCCGGATAATGTTAAAGAAATTGACTACGGTGCTTTTGATGGTTCTAATAATGTAACAATCTACGGCAAGAAAAACTCAGCGGCAGATAAATTTGCAAATAATCATGATATACCGTTCAAGGCGATTGTAAGTACAACGGGAGTTACGCTTAATACATCGGGTATCGCACTTAACAAAGGAGAAACATATAACCTTAAGGCTACGGTACATCCCACAAATGCAACCGTAAAGGATGTAACATGGACAACAAGCAACAGTAATGTCGCAACAGTAAATAACGGCAAGGTTACGGCGAAAAACTCGGGTACAGCAAAAATAACAGTACGCACATATGAGGGCAAAACGGCAGCCTGTTCTGTTACGGTTTACGGCGATGCAACAAGTGTAAGGCTCAACAGGTCTTCAGTTAAGCTTGAAAAGGGCAAAAGTACCTCGCTTTCCGCAACCGTTCTGCCGGCATATGCAAAAGATAAAACTGTGACATGGACAAGCTCCAATACAAAGGTGGCAACCGTATCTAACGGTAAGGTGACAGCCAAATCTGCCGGTACGGCAACGATAACGGCAAAAACCAAGAACGGAAAGAAAGCAACCTGTAAGGTAACAGTTGTGATAAACCCGACAGGTGTAAAGCTTAACAGAACAAGTGTAAGTCTTGTGAAAGGCAAAAATGTTACATTAAAAGCAACCGTAAATCCGGGCAACGCTTCCAACAAGAAAGTGACATGGACATCAAGCAACAAAAAGGTTGCAACAGTATCAAACGGCAAAGTAACAGCTAAGAATTACGGTACAGCAGTAATAACGGCAAAAACATCAAACGGCAAAAAGGCAACCTGTAAAGTAACTGTAAAGAACCCAAAGACAGTAAACCCGACAAGCGTAAAGCTTAGCAAAACATCTGTTACTCTCGGTAAGGGTAAAACTACTACATTAAAAGCAAAAGTAAACCCGGGAAATGCAACAAATAAGAAAGTGACATGGTCAACCTCAAACAAGAAAGTTGCCACGGTATCAAACGGCAAGATTACAGCAAAGGGAGTAGGTACGGCAACAATTACGGTTAAGACATCGAACGGCAAAAAGGCAACCTGCAAAGTTACAGTCAGGAATCTGCCGACCAAGGTTAAACTGAGCAAGACCTCCGCAACACTCAAAAAAGGTAAAACTCTTACATTAAAAGCTACGGTAACACCAAGTAAAAATGTTATAAGCACCGTTACATGGACAAGCTCCAACAGTAAAGTGGCAGTCGTCAAAAACGGCAAGATTACAGCTAAGGCAAAAGGCACAGCTACAATAACCGTAAAAACATCTAACGGCAAGACAGCAAAGTGCAAAATAACCGTTAAGTAAAATACGTTTGTGCTTTCCGAAGAGAAACGGAAATGAATAATCCCCAAAAAGGTAGATTTAATCGACTTTTTGGGGATTAATTATACGTGTTGCAATATATAGCAGTAATGTTGACTATTAACACATTACAGAAAAATTATAATATTGCTTGAAATTGTATTAAAGTGATGTTATACTAAAGTAAACATAATTAAAGCTGAAAAAATATTGTTGCGTTAAATGTTTTTTGTATAAATTTATAAGGCAATAATATACGGCAGCGTACAGGAGGACAAGAAAATGAAAAAATTAGGCTTCGGACTGATGAGAATGCCGCTTCTGAACAGCTCAGACCAGACCTCTGTCGATGTAGAACAGGTCAAGAGAATGGTCGATATGTTTATCGAAAGAGGATATACCTATTTTGATACGGCATGGATGTATCATGATTATGCAAGCGAAAATGTTGTTAAAGCCGCACTTACATCAAGACATCCGAGAGATAGCTTTACTCTTACAACAAAGCTTCATGCGGGATATTTTGAAACAATGGAGGACAGGGACAAAATATTCAACAAACAGCTTGAAAAGACAGGCGTTGATTATTTTGACTATTACCTTCTTCATGCGATAGATTCCACAACCTTTGACAAGTATGAGAAATTCGACTGCTTTAACTGGTTAGCGGATAAAAAGGAAAAGGGACTTATAAAGCATATGGGCTTTTCTTTCCATGATTCCGCAGAAATGCTTGATATGGTACTGACAAAATATCCGCAGCTGGAATTTGTACAGTTACAGATTAATTACCTCGATTGGGAAAGTCAGTGGGTGCAGTCCCGTGCCTGTTATGAAACGGCAAGGAAGCATGATAAGCCAATAATAATAATGGAGCCTGTCAAGGGAGGAACGCTTGCAAAGCTCCCCGATGCTGCCGAGGCACTTTTTAGGAATTATGCCCCGGACTGTACACCGGCAAGCTGGGCATTACGCTTTGCGGCAACATTACCGGGGGTTATGAAGGTGCTTTCGGGTATGTCCGATTTAAGTCAGCTTGACGAAAATACACGCCTGTTTGACAGCTTCAAGCCAATGACTGATGAGGAAAGAAAAATTTGCTTTATGGCATCGGAGATTATAAACAAGAAAATCACCATACCCTGCACAGCCTGTTCCTATTGTACGGAGGGCTGTCCGCAGAATATTGCAATACCGCAGTATTTCTCAATGTATAATGAGGATATGCGTGAGCACCTTGAGGAAAAGGGATGGACAGTAAATTTCAGTAATTATGATGTTGTTGCCGCAAAGCACGGAAAAGCGGCGGATTGTATAGAATGTGGTCAGTGTGAGGGAGCCTGTCCGCAACATTTGCCCATAATAAAATATCTAAAAGATGTTTCAAAGCACTTTGATCATTAATTAAAATTACTTTAAGGAGAGATAATTATGTCAGATACAGCTATATTAAAGTCGGCAGGTAAACCCCGTTTATCGTTTAAGGTACAGACAGCGGCAGCAATTTCCGCAATAATCGGAGCAGTGGCACTTCCGCAGATTTTTCATATACTCGGAATGGTCTCAGGACTCGGAACGGTTCCGGGTGAAGTATTTCTTCCCATGCATATACCGGTAATAATTGCGGGTCTGTTGGCAGGTCCGTATGCAGGCTTAATTTCCGGACTTATCGGTCCGGCTGTAAGCTTTTTGCTTTGCGGTATGCCGGGGGCTGCAATGCTTCCGTTTATGATGATAGAGCTTTGTGCGTACGGACTAATGGCAGGACTTTTGCGTAACGTAAAAATGCCCTGTATTTTAAAGGTGCTTGCCGTTCAGGTATTCGGACGTGCTGTCAGGGCGTGTGCAATACTTGCGGCTGTTTATGTATTCGGAAGTCAGACGGTGAATGCTGCGGTGATATGGACAAGTATAGCAACAGGAATTATCGGCTTGGTACTCCAGTGGGCACTGATACCGCTTTTAGTATATTATGTTGAGGACAAGATGAAGTATGACAAATGATCTGAAAAGGGCAGGTAGTATTTTTGTAAACGGGGAATATACCTGTGTATTGTGCAGGGATGATATGATTTTTACAAGCAAAGAAAAGGGAATCAAGCCGCTTATAGAGTTTATTGACAGCGGCATAGATTTCAAGGGCTTTTCGGCGGCTGATACAATTGTTGGAAGAGCGGCGGCATTTTTGTATATACTTATGGGTGTGTGTTCGGTATATGCGGATGTAATAAGCGAGGGTGCCGCTTTGCTGCTCAGAGAGAACGAAATTTCTTTTGATTATCGTGTAAAAACAAAAGAAATACATAACCGCAGCAATACCGGTTTATGTCCTATGGAAGAGGCTGTCAAAAATATTAATGAACCGCAGATGGCACTTGCTGCAATAAGGAAACGACTTGCTGAAATAAGAGAATAAAAAACAAAATCCCGACTGTTCACAAAAGAACAGTCGGGTAAATTATTTAGTTCAGTGCGCTGATAGCCGCCTTTATCATTTCAATCTTTTCCGCAAATTTAGCAGCATTAGTCTTAACTTCGGCAACTACCTTTTCGGGAGCTTTTGCCATGAATCCCTGATTATTCAGCTTCTTTTCATTGAACTCAAGATCCTTCTGTGCAGCTTCAAGCTCTTTGTTAAGCCTCTTAAGCTCTGCTTCCTTGTCAACAAGCTCATCCATAGGTATATATATCTTTGCGTCTGCCGTTACAACCGTTACAGCTCCGTCTATGTCAAAGCTTTCCGCAACCTCAACCTCACTTGCACTTGCAAGACGTGAGAAGAAAGCACTGCCGCTTTTAAATATCTCTGTTTCTTTAGCAGCAATATATACCTTTGCTTTTCTTGACGGGGGAACATTCATTTCGGCGCGACGGTTACGAATAGCCTTTATAGCATCCATAACCATCATCATTTCTCTCTCTGCCTGCGGGAAATTATACTTTTCCACATACTCGGGGAATTTCTGTGTCATAATCGTTTCACCGTCATGCGGCATTGACTGCCAGATCTCCTCGGTAATGAACGGCATGAACGGATGAAGAAGCTTAAGAGTTTTATCCATGACCCACACAAGAACTTCACGTGCATTGCGTGCGGACTCATCCTGACCCTGCAAACGAGCCTTGGCAAGCTCGATATACCAGTCGCACAAGCAGTCCCATACAAAGTCGTAAATTTTCTGTACGGCAACGCCAAGCTCGAATTTTTCAAGGTTTTCGGTTATTTCCCTTGCAGTTTTGTTAAGTGTGGAGATTATCCATTTATCCTCAACCGTAAGCTCCTCGGGAAGCTCTCCCTTGACATCGTAATCATCAATATTCATATGAATGAAACGGGCGGCATTCCATAGTTTGTTTGCAAAATTTCTGCAAGCCTCAACCTTTTCGGGAGTATATCTCATATCATTTCCGGGACTGTTGCCCATAACAAGGAAGAAACGCAGGGCATCCGCACCCATTTCCTTTATGACCTCAAGCGGGTCAATACCGTTGCCGAGTGATTTTGACATCTTTATGCCGGCTGCATCACGTACTATTCCGTGAATGAATACGGTATCGAACGGCTGCATACCGGTTTGTTCAACGGCGGAGAAAATCATTCTTGCAACCCAGAAGAAGATTATGTCATATCCTGTTACAAGTGTATTTGTCGGGTAGAAATATTCAAGCTCGGGAGTTTTTTCGGGCCATCCGAGAGTTGAGAACGGCCATAAAGCAGAGCTGAACCAAGTATCAAGTGTATCGGGATCCTGTGTAAGAGCTTTACTTCCGCATTTCGGGCATGAGCATGGAGTTTCCTTTGAAACAATGGTTTCTCCGCAGTCGTCACAATACCATACCGGTATTCTGTGACCCCACCAGAGCTGACGTGATATACACCAGTCCCTGATATTTTCCATCCAGTTGAAATAAATTTTGTCGAAGCGTTCGGGAACGAATTTTGTCTTTCCGCTCTTCACGCATTCTATTGCAGGCTCTGCAAGCGGTTTCATTTTAACAAACCACTGCTTAGATACTCTCGGCTCTATAATTGTCTTACAGCGGTAGCAGGAGCCGACATTATGCTTGATAGGCTCAATTTTTATAAGGAAACCGCCTTCTTCAAGGTCTTTTACGATAGCCTTTCTTGCCTCATATCTGTCCATTCCCTGATATTTACCGCCGTTTTCGTTGATAACACCGTTGTCGGTCATTACATTTATGACAGGAAGATTATGCCTCAGACCAACCTCAAAGTCGTTGGGGTCGTGTGCGGGTGTGATTTTAACAACGCCCGTTCCGAAATCAGGCTCAACATATGTATCGGCAATAATCGGTATTTCCTTACCAACAAGCGGAAGTATAACTGTCTTGCCGACAAGGTCTTTATATCTTTCGTCATCGGGATGAACTGCAACGGCGGTATCACCGAGCATTGTTTCGGGACGTGTTGTAGCAAGCTCGATATATCCGCTTCCATCTGTCAGGGGATATCTGAGGTGCCAGAATGAGCCTTCATGCTCATCAAATACAACCTCCGCATCCGAAATAGATGTGCAGCACGTCGGACACCAGTTTATTATTCTTTCGCCCCTGTATATAAGTCCCTTATCATAAAGACGTACAAAAACGTCCTTAACAGCTTTGGAGCAGCCTTCGTCAAGTGTAAAGCGCTGACGCTCCCAGTCGCAGGAGCTTCCGAGCTTTTTAAGCTGCTCAACTATTGTATTACCGTATTCCTTTTTCCATTCCCATGCTCTTTCGAGGAATTTTTCTCTGCCGATATCCTCTTTTTCGATACCCTCCTCACGCATAGCCTCAACTATTTTAGCTTCGGTAGCGATAGAGGCGTGATCCGTACCGGGGAGCCAGAGAGTGCTGTAGCCCTGCATTCTCTTGAAACGTATAAGTATATCCTGTAAGGTTTCATCAAGTGCGTGACCCATGTGGAGCTTACCTGTTATGTTAGGCGGCGGCATCATAATGCAGTAAGGTTTTTTATTTTTATCAACCTCAGCATGAAAGAAACCGCCGTTCTCCCAGAATTTATAGATTCTCTCTTCAAATTCAGCGGGATTATAAGCCTTTGCAAGTTCTTTAGCCATATCCAATCCTCCATTTTTTTAACATAAAACAACATCATAAATTATACACCAAACCCCGACCTATGTCAACCTGAGTGTTGTCTTGATTGCACTGTACGGATGTATATTTAAGTAGTGCATAATTTAGGCTTCACAGTCATATATTCCTTACCTGTAGAAGTGGGAGGTGCATCACCCATCACAAATCCGCAATTTTGTAATTATTCGCCATACTTACTGTTTTATTATATACTTAAATTGTGTATCGTTTTATTTCCATATTTCCTCTTCCTCAACATACAGATTGTCATAATCCTTAGAGAGAGAATCTGAATCCTTACCGACAATAGGTTCTCTGTATTTTTTATTTAGAAATTTTACATTCGGCGACGTGAACTATTTATTTATGTCGTTTATAACGTTCGGTTTTCTCTCATATATAAGCCATTATTGCGGACTGATGAGCATATATAAATGAAGCTTTCCATTTCGCTCATACCCGACTTTCAATAGATTATAAATGAACTCCTGATAAGAAGCAGATGTTTCGACCTTATCTGCATACACAACAGATTTATTACCTGCATAGTTTTTACGTATGACCTTAATTGCAAATATAAAAAAATTGAGTCCGAAAAATTCCGAACCCAATACATATAAGGGAACTCTCCCTCGCCTGCGGGTAACAGGACTTGAACCTGCACCTCCTTGCGAAGACCAGCACCTGAAGCTGGCGCGTCTGCCAATTCCGCCATACCCGCATATAT
>CANPXK010000047.1 GCA_947585965.1 uncultured Clostridia bacterium | reverse complement strand
TTTGAGTTCGTCGGTAACTACGTCTCGGTGGACTTTCACCACAGAGCATTGGTATGCCCGTCATACGAAAAACGCCCTCCGTAATTCACGAAAGGCGTTTTTACATATTTTCTGTTCCTTAATGTTATTATTT
The DNA here is from genome assembly GCA_947585965.1 of uncultured Clostridia bacterium. Classification (GTDB taxonomy): domain Bacteria; phylum Bacillota; class Clostridia; order Oscillospirales; family Acutalibacteraceae; genus UBA1213. The sequence continues at coordinate 17,456 of CANPXK010000047.1, read as the reverse complement.
TGCACAAACTTAACGGTCAATTATTTACCGTCCTGGGATTTTGCATTTCTTCGGAAGCGTTCGTTTCAGATACTATGCTGCCGTCGGATATTTCAATTCTCCTTTTACATATGGCTGCAACATCGTTGTCATGAGTTATGATAATTACTGTTTTTCCATCCGCATTAAGGCTTTTGAAAAGCTCCATAATTTCAGACGATGTTTTTGTATCCAAAGCTCCTGTCGGTTCATCGGCAAGAATATATGACGGGTCGTTTACTATTGCCCTTGCAATTGCCACCCTCTGTCTTTGACCTCCCGAAAGCTGGTTCACTCTTTTCTTTGCCTGATCTTTTATTCCCACCTTTTCAAGCATTTCCTCGGCGAGTTCATTCATTTTTCTGTAATTGTATTTATTGTTGAAAAAAAGAGGCAGCATTACGTTCATCATAACGGATTTATTTTCAAGAAGTGAAAAATCCTGCATAACAAAACCTATTTTTTCATTTCTGAGCTTTGCGGTTTTACTGTCGTTAAGATTTTTAATTTCTTTATCGTCTATTCTGACCGAGCCCTCAAAGGAGTTATCAAGCAATCCGAGAATATGCATAAGTGTTGACTTTCCCGCTCCGGATTTTCCCTGAATTGCAACGCTTTCACCGTTTTTTATGGAGAGGTCTATATCCTTGAGTGCGTGCATCCTGCCTTTTCCGACCTTGTAGTATTTGTTCAGTCCGGTTATTTCAATCATTATGGTTCCTCCTGTAAATTTCTATCGGTGTATTTTTTTTGTACACAGCATACGGAATAAGAAGTGTAATAGCAAGTGTTATAACAGCATAACCCAAGGATATCAGTATATTGTAATAATCAATAATAAAACAGTCGTACCCCAATGTGCCGGTTCTTATCTTCTGCATCATAGTGATGACATATACAAGACTCACAGCCAATGCAATTATTACACTTATACTTATTTCCGCCGCAAGATACAAAAAGCTTCTTTTCCTGCTGCATCCGCACAAATAATATATGGAATGATCCCTGAGCTTTTTGTAGGTATTCAGAGTAGATATACTTATCAGCATTATCGTTGCCGCAAACAAAAGAAAAAGCGGCATTATGAGTTTCTTCAAAAGTAAGTATCTTATCTCACTGTTTGTATCTTCAATAAGATCATCATATGTGGAATATATGCCTACGGTATTCATATAATCTCTTACTTCCTGCTTTTGTTCCTCTGTGCAGTTCTCATCATACATAACGAAATAAAACATTTCCTGCGATGCAAATAATCGGTGTTTTTCTTGGAGCTTCATTATTTTCTTATCATTTCTATCAAAAATCACGGTGTTCTTTTGTTCAAAAAAATCACTCGTAGACACATCATCGCCGCCTACAGTAAAAAACGGACTAAACCACGGAAAGTCATACTTTCCTATAACATGGACTCTTTGAGGAATTTCAGAATCTATAGACTCAACAAGCTTTACCGTTATATCATCGCCGACCGAAATATCGTTAAAAATCGGACCGCTCAATATTACGTTTGGAATATCCGAAGCTTCAGCATCTTTAAACCAACAACCCTCGCTGAGAAGTTTTGAAAAAGCATCAGCCATTTCATCCGTATATAACTCAGCAGAAATATCTGACTTATAATCCTTATATTTTATAGCACCGTTCCAATTGTCAGCTATACCCCTCACGCCATCAAATTCGGATATTTTTTTGCAGATAGAAGGAGCATATCCGGTATTTTCAAAAATGTCATCACCATCTTCATTCTCCATATAATTATCAAAATCTATCATAAAATAGTCGCTGTTTGAAATATATTGATTATCCATGATATCTTTTGAATACATTATATATCTATACTGTCCTAATATATCCTGTCCGAACAGCAACACGGATGTCAGAATAACCGTGATAATTATAGAGGATATAATATTTTGGGAAAAGGACATAAAAAACAATCTTAGTTTCTTCATCTTCCTCCCTCCTTTATATTTTTTATATTATTTTTCCAATACACTATCATAAAAGGTATCTGAATAATTATTGATGCCGCAAGAATCAATCCGGCTATTATGAGATAATCCTCCGGATAATACTTTAAATTTTCAAAAATACTTATCTTTGAGAAAAACACCTTATAGAATCCTATGTGTATAAGTGATGCGACTATTATGCAGAAAAGTGTCAATATTATGTTTTCAAGAAAATTCATAAGTAATATATGCATTCTTTTCGCACCGACCATCATAAGTATGCCGTTCTCATAGCGAACACAATCCATAAGATATTTCAGCAAAAACATAAAAGAAAGCATGGTACATCCAAACACCACCATAAGCATTCCCATATTCTGCAGATTCTGAGCTTCAAGTTCTCCGTAAAACGGTAAGGGATCATAAATTGTGTAACTATAGTTTGCGTCATCAAAAACAGCTTTCAGATAATTTACATATTCCGTAACCGCAAATTTCGACCAGATACCATCCGTATATATACTCAGATAACAGGTTCTGATATTCGACGACATATATTTTTCAATAGGTATCACATAGTCGTCCGAAGTGATATTTTCTACAATATTGAAATCCTCCCCCTGAATCCTTATGCTTCCGTTTTTGTCTTTCGGGGCAGCAGCAACAGACTGCTTCAGTTGGTCTTTTGAAAATATATTCGGTTTGGGATTAACCACCATATCATTATTGTTGTTCAGATATGAGTCAACAATGATATAATCATCGGGATCTATATCCGAATCTCCGTCTATATAACACATGGCAGGTTGTGTACCTTCCCCCTCATAGATATCTCCGGTAAAGAAATCAAAGCTGTCATTTCCGTTTTTGTCCAGAACTGCCGACAACTGTATTTCCTGAATTTTACCATCCATGTAAAAATCCTGAAGTTCCTCAATATCATCATCTGTCAACGTCACAGGATCTCTAAAATAAACCTCTACGTTCCTGCAGCCAAATTCGTTTCTATATATACGCGGCTTGCTGCTCATCAAATTTCCGTAGAGGAAAATCAGAGTTATGACACATACTATCATGCCGACAATATACAAAACAAAGATCGTTTTGTTCCGACTGAAATATGTACCTATTCTGCTAAAAACAAGTCTTAATGTTTTCATACTAAACCTCATATCAATTTTTATTTATATACTCCGTTGCCGACACATTGACAGCTGTCGCCATAACCATGGCTGCCGCAAACACAGCAGCAATAACTCTTTTTGCTTTCATTGTTTTCAAATCCTTTCTTAAAATTAATTTTTATACTTAAACACGACACAACGAAGCTTCTGATATATTGTGCCGTATTTTAGCACACGAGGTAACTTTTTACATCACCACAATAATATTGTATCACTAAAAAATTGTGTTGTCAACAGTATTCCCTAAAAAACATCAAAAAATATATTGCACAATCACGCAAGAGTCACACATTGCGTAAAAAACATATCTATTGTCATAAACCTTAGATTATTGCATATATTTGTCTTTCTATTATTATAAACGGCAGTAAAATATATTTGGTTACAAAAAAAATCCTGCAAACACAAATTTTTGTTCGCAGGATAAATATTCCCAAGTTTTATTATCATTTGATATCAAGCACTATATCATTGTCATTTGCGGTAACATTGATAGAAGTAATGATACCGTCCGGACTTTCTACAATAGCTGATGCTATCTTATCCTCAACCTCCTTGCGGATAAGATTGCGGAGATCCCTTGCACCGCTCTGACCGCCGTATGCTTTTTTCGCAAGATATCTGCACAAATTATCATCATAGCCGAATTCTATACCCTTTTCATTGAGTGAGCCGATGTATTCGTCAAGTATAAGCTTGCTTATACTTACAAAATCATCCTCGCTGAGATTTCTAAAAACTATAATCTCATCAAGTCTGCTGAGAAATTCAGGTCTCAAAAACTCCGAAAGTGCCTTCATAACCTTTTCTTTTGTAGCCTCATCCTGAGTTTTTGCAAATCCGAGGGCATTTTCACGCCTGTCACTTCCCGCATTGGAGGTCATTACAATAACCGTATTACTGAAATTGACCTTTCTTCCCTGTGCATCTGTGAGCGTTCCCTCATCAAGTATCTGCAAAAGTATATTAAGAACATCCGGATGTGCCTTTTCAATCTCATCGAACAGAAGAACCGAATACGGTTTGCGGCGAACCTTCTCGGTAACCTGACCCGCCTCATCATAGCCAACATATCCGGGAGGTGATCCTATTATCTTTGATACCGAATGTTTCTCCATGAACTCAGACATATCAAGACGTATAAGCGTTTCCGGTGTATTGAAAAGCTCGGCGGCAAGCACTTTAACAAGCTCCGTTTTTCCCACACCTGTGGGTCCGACAAATATAAACGATGCCGGCCTCCTTCTCGGACTTATCTGCACTCTGCTCCTCCTTACGGCTGCGGCAAGTGCCCCGACTGCCTCGTCCTGACCTATAACCTTAGATTTCAATACACTCTCAAGATCGGCAAGCTTTTTCAGCTCATTTTCCCTGACCTTTGAAGCCGGTATACCTGTCCACAGCTCTATGACATGAGCTATATCATCCTCCGTTACATCCGCAAACAAAGAGCGGGCATCCAAATCCTCAATTTCCTTTTCAAGCTTTGCAATGTCTGTCTTTACACCTGCAAGCTCTTCGTAATCTATATTTTCTTCATTTTCGAGTTTCTCGCAGCGTGCCTCCAGCTCCTTTATCTTATCCTTGGCTTTGTCATATTTTTCAAGATTCTTGTTTCTGAGAGATGCATGGGTACAAGATTCGTCAAGAAGATCAATTGCTTTATCGGGAAGAAAACGGTCTGTTATATATCTTTCGGATATAACAACGGTTTTCCGTACTATGCTGTCGGACATACGCACTCTGTGATAATCCTCGTAATACTTCTTTACACCCATCAGCATTTCGGTTGTTTCCTGAATTGACGGTTCAACTACGGTTACGGGCTGAAAACGTCTTTCAAGTGCCGCATCCTTTTCTATAAATTTGCGGTATTCGTTAAAGGTTGTTGCACCGATAACCTGAATTTCACCCCTGGAGAGTGCCGGCTTCATTATATTTGCCGCATTCATTGAGCCTTCGGATTCACCCGTTCCGACAAGACTGTGAACCTCGTCAATAAAGAGTATTATATTTCCGTCCTCCTTGACCTCTGATATAAGTCCCTTTATACGGCTTTCAAACTGTCCCCTGAATTGTGTTCCGGCAACAAGTGCCGTAAGGTCAAGAAGCTGTATTTCCTTATTTTTAAGTCTGTAGGGAACATCTCCGTCAGCTATTTTCAGTGCAAGACCCTCCGCTATCGCCGTTTTACCAACACCCGGCTCACCTATAAGACATGGATTATTTTTAGTGCGGCGTGAAAGAATCTGCACCACTCTGTCAATTTCCTTATCTCTGCCTATTATCCTGTCAAGCTCGCCGTCAGCAGCACGCCGGGTAAGATTTGTGCAATAGGCATCAATATGCTTTCTTCCTTTTCGCTTTTTCTGCGTTTCTTTCTTATTCTGTTTTTCCTCTCCCTTTTCCTTATCGGAAAGCTTGTCACTCGGACTCTTGGAATTAAACAGGTTCTTGAAGAACGGAGGAAACGTCGGAGCACCACCTCTGCTGAAATCTCCGTCCTCATCATCTTCTCCTTCTATTCCTTCAAACATTTCCGCACCCGGTATAAATCCCGAATCGGCAAGATCATCCATTTGTTCCTGAATACTGTCTATATCATCCTCGGAAATGCCCATCTTCTCCATAATATCCGTAACGGGCTTAACACCCAACTCCTTTGCACATGCAAGGCAATACCCCACCGTATTTGAAGTATCTGCCGAACTCGATACAAACACTACCGCAGGTCTTTTATTACATCTGTTGCATAACATCATTTCTTATTTTTCCCCTCTCTCCACTGTTATCCTAAATTATTACTGTCAGGAGTATCCGGGATATATTATCCCCATTTAGTTATAATAACATATTTTACAGCCTACTGTCTATAAAAAAAGAAAAATTATTTCTGACTTCGGCTCAATATAAGATAATTTTATTATTTCATACATAAGTGATACAGTAATTACAGGATTTTCTGTGAAATAAACAGCAAAATATTATTCTCCACATTCTGTTTTATATTTACATTATTTTATCCCGTATTGAGTATTTTTGTAATTATCATTTCAGGAATATTAATATTATAAATATACTTCAACAAATATGTCGATTCTATACTATCCCTCAACATCTTTGCGGAATCCGCAGGAAGAAATATAATCAGTATATACAATAGCAAGGATAATATCATTACTATAACAACAGCCGCAAACATCCCCAGTATCGCACCGAATACCTTATTTACCATGCTTAGACCGACAGAATTAACAGCAGATGTAAACGAACGTGTCAATAGGGATATTACCGCCGTAAGAATTGTAAACAATGCCAGCGTGAGTATCACAGTGAGCAGCTTCATTATAATCGGACGTATCAGACCTTCAAGCACATCGGGTGCGGATATACCGGCGGAATGACTGATTTCCTGTGTAAACTTTGTTTTGTCTATACCTAAAATATCAAGTGCGTTTTTTGCAAAATCGGGAACATTGTTTATAAGTTCATCTGAAATATCCTCGGGTGTTGTCGCCAAAGTAATTTGCGGCATTTTTTCTTTCGCCACTTCTATTATTTTGGATTGAATAAAACCATAATAGAAATGATTTGCAATAAACGAAGCCGTAAATGCGGATATCACCGATGCAATAGCAGCCCCAAGAAAATGAGAAACCGAATTGAGTATTCCCCTTTTATACCCGCTTATTACAAAAATAATAACAACCGCAACTACAAGAACATCAAGTATGTAATTCATGAAAACCCCCATTTTTCAACAAAGTCATTGTTTTGCCTATATGATATCATATTGCCGCGGATTTTTCAACCGACAAATAACACATATTGCGAATCATAAAATCCGATAAAAAAGAGGCTGTCGTATAAAACATACACTTATACGATAACCTCAGAATAATTTCATTTTATATATTATAAAAGATATTTTATCCGTGAATCATTCGTCGGTACGTCAATGCACGAAAAGTTCAATGCGTATCCGCAGTAATCTTATTTTCATTGCCCTCCAATATTCTCTTTATGTTATCCTTATGCCTTAATATTATAATCAGACCGTTTATAAACGTTATAACAAAAACACATATAATAAATTCTACAGTCGTAGTCTTTATCGGAGTCAGTGCAGCCGGCAATATCCCGGCACTGTCCAGAATTCTGAGTCCTGCAGCGGCAAAAGGGTACAATGCCGAGCATACAAGGGAGCATTTTGAAATGGTTTTCGTAAGTGCAAACAGTATGCCGAAAAATACCAGTTCAACAACAAGCACACGCCAATCTGTCATTATAACAACCGATGCCGTTGTCACAACACCTTTTCCGCCCTTGAATTTATAATAAATCGGGAACATATGACCGATAACGGCAAATAACCCGGCAAGGTACATTATTAATGATCTCTCCGCCTGCATTTCGGAACCGTCCCAGCCAAGGGTCAGCAAATACGGTATAAGGACAGATACAACGCCCTTAAGAAAATCTCCTACAAATGTAATTATTGCCGGTATCTTTCCTACACAACGGAGGACATTTGTAAATCCGGCATTTCCACTGCCAAGCTTACGGATATCCTCGTGTTTTACAATATATGTAATAATAATTGATGTATTGACACTGCTTATCAGGTATGCTGCTATACAGGATATTATCACAAGCAGCCAGTGGTCGGTAAACAAATCAGTAAGTATTTCCAAAATTATCTTCCTTTAAATAAATTTCATTCTAATTATACACCATATTCCTTAACAAATCAATCCGCGACATTCATAAAATCCAAGAAATTTCCGCATACAAATTATTAATATTAAACGCAATTATTTTGTCTGCTGATTGATTTTAAATATCAGGTCATTGACATAACACATGGGAAACTATATAATATAAATAAGAGAGAGGTGATTCTGTCAAATAATGCAGGTATAATAGATGACAGAACAGCAAAGCACAAGACAAAGCGAACATATTACAAAAAAAGTATATCTTCCGAAGCCGGAATTTTATGTTGTCTATACAGGTAATAAAGACATACCGGACGAGGTTTCTTTTAACCGGACTTATAGGGAAACATAATGTTGCGTTTTGTCTGCCAAATCATAACAAATAAGCATATGCCTGAAGAAAACTATTCTGTTGACTTTCTTGATACTTACAAAAAGGGGGTAGTCCTAAAACTATGAAAAGTATAAAGCCCGGAAGAGGTCCATCGTTAATTGCCTGTATCATGGATATTATTATCGGCGCGTACTGTATATTATTCTCAATTATAATGTTTTGCTTCTCAGGCGGTGACTCAATCGGCATTGTCTTTGTATTGTTCGGTGTGATTTCTATTCCTATTACGGTAATTTCCGCTCTTAATCACTTCAGAAATGCAATCGGCAAGGGAAGGTTTTCCATAGATCCGCTGAAAGATCGTTTACTAAATTATAAGCATGAAGATATAACAAAAGGGATAAGCGACAGCAGCTTCTGCCCCTATTGCGGAACAAAAGTCATGGATAATTTTGAATATTGCAACCGCTGCGGCAAAAAGCTGCCGTAGAGAAATACATCCGATACACCGCGAGAGGGGAATCGCCGTCTTAAGGACAACACTGTATAAATTATGGCAAAAGCGGAATTTTGAATCGAAAATTCGTATAGCAAAATATCAGCAAAGACGACCGGAACAGGAAAACAATTCCTGATTTCGGTCGTCTTTTTAATAAGGTCTAATTCACTTTTTGTCATCGTTTCTTTCCCGAACAATAAAACGTATCGGCGTACCCTGCATACCGAAGGTTTCCCTTATCCTGTTTTCAAGATATCTCTGATACGAAAAATGAAAAAGCTCCGCATTATTTACAAAAAATACAAATGTCGGAGGTTTTACCGATGCCTGAGTAACATACATTATCTTAAGTCTTCTTCCCTTATCCGTGGGCGGCTGCACTCTTGCCGTTGCGTCCGCAAGAAGATCATTGAGCATACCCGTTGTTATCCTCATTGCCGACGAATTCACAACGGTTACGATTAACTCAAACAAACGGTCGAGCCTTTGCCCTGTTTTTGCGGAAATAAAGATAAAGGGTGCATATGACATATAGGAAAATTCTGTTTCAAGCTTTTTACGGTACTCGTCCATTGTCTTTCCGTCTTTTTCAACCGCATCCCACTTATTCACGGCTATTATACACGCTTTCCCTGATTCATGTGCAAGACCTGCAATCTTGGTATCCTGCTCGGTTATCCCCGAAACGGCATCTATCATAATCACACATACATCGCTTCTTTCAATTGCCATTCTTGCACGTATTATACTGTATTTTTCTACAGCGTCATCAATCTTGCTCTTGCGGCGTATTCCGGCGGTGTCCGTAAGACAAAAGCGACCGTATTTATTTTCAATCACAGTATCTATGCTGTCACGTGTTGTACCCGCTATATCGGATACTATGCATCTGTTCTCACCTGTAATTTTATTCACAAGTGAAGATTTTCCCGCATTAGGTCTGCCGATAACGGCAACCCTTATACTGTCTTCATCCTCATTTGACTCATCACTTTCGGGCAGATACTCAAATATCGCATCGAGCAAATCTCCCGTTCCGTGACCGTGCACCGAGGAAACCTGTACAGGCTCTCCCAAGCCGAGATTGTAAAACTCATAAAAATTCGGATCCGGCTCTCCTATCGTATCGCATTTATTTACGCAAAGCACAACATTTCTTCCGCTTTTCCTCAGCATTGCCGCCACCTCCTCATCGGTGGCTACAACACCGCTCCTCACATCCGTAACAAGCACGATAACATCGGCCGCATCAATGGCAAGCTCTGCCTGCCTTCTCATCTGTTTCAATATTATATCATCCGAATAAGGCTCTATACCTCCCGTATCTATAACGGTAAGCATTCTTCCTCTCCATTCGCATTGTCCGAATATTCTGTCCCTCGTCACACCCGGTGTATCATCTACGATAGCTATACGCTCACCCACCAGCTTATTAAAAAGTGTGGATTTTCCGACATTTGGTCTGCCGACTATTGCAATAACAGGAATTGCCAAAATAATCCCTCCCCGTATTTCATATTTTCAGCCTTAACGAAAAATAGAGAAGGATCTCTCCTTCTCTACCAAATCCATCAAGCAATCAAGCTTCTGTTTTGAGTACAACTCTTCCCTTATAAAGACCGCAGCTCTTGCAAACTCTGTGAGCAAGCTTATATTCGCCGCAGTTGGGACAAGTTACGAGTGCAGGAGCATCAAGCTTCCATACTGTAGATCTTCTCTTATCTCTTCTTGCTTTAGAAGTTTTTCTCTTAGGTACTGCCATTTTAAATAACCCCCTTGATATTAAAGTACAAAAATCATTCTTCGAGCAGCTTGCTTAACGCTGCAAATGCGGGATGTCCTTCCTGCTTTACGCAGCCGCACTCTCCCTCATTGAGATTTTTTCCGCACTTTGGACACAAGCCCTTACAAGAATCCTTACAGAGGAACTTTGACGGAAGCTCCAAAAGAATATCATCTCTGAGCAATGCATCAGTATCGAGCATATAGTCCGGTGCTTCAATATAATCATCACCGCTGTCCTCGGGAAGCTCGGTGACAAGTATATGATTTAGCCTGTAAGCAAAGTCTTTGTCAAAGGGCTCACAGCATCTGTCGCATACACAATGACATCTGAAACGCACATCCGCTTCAAACACCACCATTCCGGCATGATTGCTCACTTTTATATCAGCAACCGCCTTTTCGGGAACAGTACCTCTGTCTATCGCATCACCCGACATATCGAGCTCGGTTTTTACCGACAGACTCTCATTCTCATTCAGAAAAATTCTTTTCAGTTCAAGAATCACAAGCTCACCTCAACAAAGTCCGAATTATCACAGCAACAAAGTCGGCATGATAAAACGCCATAGACTATTATAATTGCATTGAACCGCTTTGTCAATATATTTTTTTAAAAAAGCCAAAAAATCAAGAGGAAGCCGACAACCGACTTCCTCAAAGGGACATATTTAATAAAAATATATCTTCTGCCTATCGTTGTGGGAAACAACCGACTTCTCTCAGATCTTCTCTGAGATAGCCGCAAGACTTCCCGGCAACTCACTCTCTTCCGCCGATACAAGGAAAGTAAACTGTGTATCCGTCTTTGCGGCGAGAGAATTTATCTTTTCTATGAATTCCGCAAATTTGTCCATATCCTGTCCGCCGATTTTAAAGGTCGAATCAACAAGAACATCCGTCATATCGTAATTTCCTGCACAAAGTCCGCTCAGGAAACCGAAAAATGCATCATAACCGGAAATCGAATAATGCTCGGTATCAATAAGACGTGCTTTGTGTGTTACATCATAAGTAAGCTTTGAGCCTTTCTCAATAACAACTACGTTTCCGTTTGAGCTTTCAACAGCCTCGTTTGCAAGACTGATCAGCTTCTTGGTTTTTCCGGTACCCTTTTTACCGACAATAAGTTTAACCATAATTTTTGCCTCCTTGAAAGTTATGCCGCACCGCGGCTTATCCTTTGCATAAAAAAACTTTTGCTAATAATATATTATATTAAATCTGACGAACTGTCAACCGTTTTAAGCCAAAGTTATGTGAAAATTTATTATTACTTGAGCCTTGCTTCAAGTGCTTCCTTCTGATCCTCATATCCGGGTTTTCCGAGTAGAGCAAACATATTTTTCTTATAGCTTTCAACTCCGGGCTGATTGAACGGATTTATACCGAGCGTATACCCGCTTATTGCACACGCCTTTTCAAAGAAGTATATCAGATATCCCAGCTCCGCTTCGCTTGTATCCTTCATGTTAAGTACAACATTCGGCACCATTCCGTCAGTATGTGCAAGAACTGTTCCCTCGAATGCCTTTTTATTAACAAAATCAACAGTCTTTCCCGAAAGGAAATTAAGTCCGTCAACATTTTCGGGATCCGTTCCGAGCGTTATCTCATATTTCGGCTTTTCGATCTGTACAACGGTTTCAAACATCGTCCTCGTGCCGTCCTGTATAAATTGACCCATCGAATGGAGGTCGGTTGAAAATACAACAGACGCCGGGAAAAGTCCTTTCTGATCCTTGCCCTCACTTTCACCGAAAAGCTGCTTCCACCACTCGTTCATAAGTGTGAATGACGGTTCATAGCTCACGAGAAGCTCTATCTTCTTTCCCTTGCGATAAAGAAGATTACGTATTGCCGCATATTTATAGCAGTCATTTTTATCAAGATCGGTGCTCATAAGCTCCTCACGAGCCTTTGCCGCACCACCCATAAGTGCTGCTATATCCGCACCGGAAACAGCAATGGGGAGAAGTCCGACAGCGGTAAGAACACTGTAACGTCCGCCGACATCATCAGGCACAACAAAGGTTTCATAGCCCTCTTTATCCGCAAGCTGCTTGAGTGTTCCCTTAGCCTTATCGGTAGTGCAGAATATTCTTTCCTTTGCCCCATCTTTTCCGTATTTCTTTTCCAGAAGCTCTCTGAATACACGGAATGCGATAGCAGGCTCCGTTGTCGTTCCCGATTTTGAAATCATATTTATGGAGATATCCTTACCCTCACAGATACTAAGAAGCTCGGAAAGTGCTGTTGAGCTTATGGAATTACCTGTAAAATATATGTCAGGCGTATCCTTCTTAAGGGCATTGTAATTCGGGGATTTGAGAAATTCAATTGCGGCACGGGCACCCAGATATGAGCCGCCTATACCTATAACCACAAATACATCGGTATTACTCTTTATTTTCTCGGCAGCCTTAATGATCCTTTCAAATTCTTCCTTGTCATAATCAACAGGCAGATCCACCCAACCGGTAAAATCATTGCCAAGACCAGTTTTACTGTGCAAAAGATCATGGGCAGCGGAAATCTGCGGCGCTATAGCCTGATATTCCTCATCACTGATAAATTGCTTAACGTGCTTATCACTCAAAGTAACAGCCATAAAAATCCTCCTTGATAACAAAGGCATCCGCCCCTGAAAAAATTCTATATCTATTTTACAATATTTCAATATAATTTGCAAGGAATTGGATAAAATTTATTTATTTTTTCTCATATCACAAGTAAAGCTGTTCGGATTTGTATAATAAACACAGTGCCCTGCGCCTTACGAAAAATTGCCGGATATAAAAAAATAACCATTAGTTCCGTAAAATACCCTTAAAATTGTTACACTATTCCGATTGACATACAGCTATAATTAATGGCATAATATTATGGCAGTTGCTGCACAATCAATTACGTGAAAGGAAAATTACAATGCAGGAAAAAAAAGACGAATTTGTCGATATATCAAGCCGCTCGGACAGAACAGGAAGCGAGGTTACCTTTAAAACAGCCTCACCGAGAAAAATAAAACCCCCAAGAAAAAATTCGGGAATAAAGAAAATGGGAATAATCACAGCTATAATCGTTCTGCTTTGCGGAAGTGTAGCTGTCGCCGCTATGTCGGGTATGCTAAGTTCCCCGAAAACGGAGGCTAATGCGGACGATGATATTTCTCAGAGTGAAAGTATACCGGAGGAAAGCACGAAAACGGCTGACGAAAGCTCCGAAGAAGAAAGCACCCCGTTATATGAACCGACAGGCGAATTTACCGTTGATAATAATGTATTCAAAAAATCTCTCAGGCAGGTTTTAAATCAGGAGGTAACGGCAAAGTATGTTGTGCTTTATGACGCAACCTCGGACAAAATAATATTTCAGAGAAATGCGGATAAAAAATGCTATCCCGCAAGTACAACAAAAATGCTCACAGCTATCGTTGCAAGCAAGATAATACCCAAGGATACCGTTATAACCGTTGGTGATGAGATTAGTCTTATAGGATTTGATTCAAGCACAGCCGGACTGCAGACGGGTATGAAAATGACTTTTGAAGCACTACTTGATGCGCTTCTTCTGCCATCCGGAAACGATGCCGCATATACCATAGCGGTCAATGCGGCAAGAATATATACGGGGAATGACAAGCTTTCAAATGAGGAAGCGGTTAAAACCTTTATGGAACTTGTCAACGAAGCTGCTAAGGAAATAGGATGTACGGGTACACATTACGTAACTCCGGACGGCTGGCACGATGACAACCACTACACAACCGCAACCGACCTTGCAAAAATTGCTGCATATGCACGAACCGTACCGATGGTTAAGGCTTCCTGCGGAAAGGCTGAGGCCGAATGGGAGCTTATACAGGACAGTGATACCGATGATTCGGATACCTCAGTCATATCGGATAACGATACAGATACCAATGATGACGATGTAAGTCTTCCTACATCCATGTATTGGTATAATTCAAATGCAATGCTTCAGGTCGGAAGCGAGAGTTATTCCAAATACTGTGACGGCATGAAAACAGGCTTCACAGACGAAGCCGGCACCTCGGTTGTAGCCTCGGCAGAAATGGACGGTCATACGTTTATTGCCGTTATCATGTTCGGGGAAACTCTTTATAAGAAATATGAGGATGCAAATATACTCTTTACCGAGGGCTTCAAGCTCTATAATCTTGAATATACCTATGGTATCGAAAGCTCGGATGATACAGAGTAATTTGCCGGGAATGTAATCATCCGAAAAAACTTCCATATACGGTAACCCCCCTCAGGACATCGAGGGGGGCTTTGTTATTTACTGAGTATCTATTTTATCAACCTCCCGAAGATCAGACTGAAAATCTGCCCAAAGCTTATCTCATCAACCTGTGATGCGGCTGTTATCGGATATTCCGCTATACGCTCCCCGCTTCTCTTATATACTATTTTACCTACCTCATCTCCCTTTCCGACAGGTGCCTGTATACTTTCAGGGAGTGATATATCGTATGTGATATCCTTATCCCCTCCCTTTTTTATTAAAAATGCCCCATCAATTTCTACCTCTGTTTTTACACTATTATACATACCGTTTGTTACGCCTATGTCCTTGAAAGCTTCATCCGGTGTCTTGGGGGTGTACATTGCATAATTTGCAAAGCCGTAATCAAGAAGTGCCGCCGCATCCTTAAATCTGTCCTTTCCCGTTTTGCTTCCCAGAACAACTGCTATAAGGCTAAGACCGTCCCTTTCGGCAGTTGCGGATATGCAGCTTCCCGCCTGAGAGGTGGTTCCTGTTTTCAGACCCGTTATTCCGTTGTATGACTTCAAAAGCTTATTTGTGTTGACAAGCTGAGTCTTTCCGTCACGGAGTGTATCCATCCATATCTTACTGTATTTAAAAATGGATTTATGTCTGATAAGATCCCTTGACATAAGAGCAACATCATAAGCACTTGTAATATGCCCCTCCTCGTCAAGACCGTTGCAGTTTTTGAAAACCGTGTCCTTCATTCCCAGTTCCTTTGCCTTTTTATTCATCATCGAAACAAATTCATCTTCCGAACCGCATATAAACTCGGCAAGCGCAACGGCCGCGTCATTGGCACTTGCAACTATCGTTGCCTTCACCATTTCATCAACCGTCATTGTTTCTCCCGGCTCAAGCCATATATCCGATCCGCCCATTGATGACGCGTGTTCGGATGCGGTAACTGTATCCGTCCATTTTATTTTTCCGCTGTCAAGTGCCTCCATAACAAGGTCAAGTGTCATTACCTTGGTTATTGATGCACAGGCACGCTTTTCATGCGGACTTTTCTGATATAATACCTCACCGGTTTCCGCATCCATCAATACCGCCGCCGGAGCGGTAATATCCTTGTCGGATATTGCAAAAGCCGCTGTAGGAAAAGAAAGGAACAACAATAAAACGACCGGAAATACTGCCGATATTTTTTTGATTTTCATAGCCGCCTCCAAATTTTTTATTCTGCTTATTAATATGCGTGTATCTGTCGGATTAGTACGTAAAACACACTGAAATCCCGATTTGAAAATACCACAATTTTCACTTATTATACAATAGTCAGCCACAAACATATCACACTGTTCTGCGTTATTGTTTACTTGACTTTCATAACAATGTGTTGTATTATTATTTTAAAATATAATATGGAGGAAAAAATATGAAAATGAAAAAAATTCTTGCATTTTCACTTTCGGTATTACTCTCTGTTTCCTGCTTTACGGTAATACCGGATCTCTACTCCGACCGCTTCAGTGCTAAAGCCGCTGAAAATGTCGGGGAAAAGTATTTTTACAACCAGCTTCCGGAAGAATCCAGGGTATTCTACGATGCCATGGAAACTATGTACAGCGAAGGCATTTTCAAAACCGGCAAAGGCGATTTTGATATGTCAGAGGATCTCCTGAGTCAGGAGAAGATTGAGAGTTATATGGAAGGAAGATCAAATCTTCTGAACGTATACGGTGCGGCAAGAGATGCTTTCTATTTTGATCACCCCGACATATTCTATGTCGACTTTTCAAACCTCTCATTCCGTGTAACCTCGGGCGGCGGAACTTATCATCTCTATCTCGGTACGGGAAGATATGACAACTACTACACTCAGGGCTTTGAAAATGAGGAAGAGGTCGATGCCGCTGTAAAGGAGTATGAGAGTACTCTTGCAGCTGTTGTTGAAAAGGCAAAGGAGATCACCGCTGAGGCGGATGAAAACCTCATCGCAAAGCAGGTAACCTTTGTACACGATTATCTCACAAGTCACACATCATATCGTCTTGAGGATGTATGCGATCCCGATAATATCGGTTTCATCCGCACATCATACGGTTGCCTTGTAAAGCAGGAGGGCGTTTGTGAGTCCTATACAAGAGCATTCAAGTCGATAATGGATCAGCTTGATATCCCCTGTGTCATGGTACAGGGTGTTTATCGCCATAACGAAACCGTAACAGAGCTTCATATCTGGGATTATGTTCAGATTGACGAGAAATGGTATGCCGTTGATGCTACCATGGACGATCCGGTCAACAGCAAATATGATACTCATGGTGTTGACGGCTATGAAAATCAGGAGTACCTTATGGTTGGTGAAACAGCTATGAGCGTTCACCATATCGCATCGGGTATCCTTTCAGAAGCAAATTATCAGTTCCAATATCCCGTACTCGAGATCGATAATTACGGTGTTGAACGCAAAAACTACACCAACGGTCTTGTAGTACTCTATGATCCGAACAGCGTAAACAGCGATGGAGAAAGGTCCGGAGAATATAGGATAAGCTTCAAGGGCATGGGCTATAATGAGGCTGCCGCACAGGGCTATTACATTATTTGCCGCTTCTATCAGATAAACAGCACTACAAATGAGTGGGAAGCTCAGGACTGGTACTATGCATATCCCGACCCCATGCTGTACGAAGGCAACCCTGATTTCTACGATACTCCGACAGA
>CANPXK010000046.1 GCA_947585965.1 uncultured Clostridia bacterium | reverse complement strand
CAAAAAAAGACCTCACATACTACATTTCCAAATGATTCAAAAACGCTCAAAAGTCGCCTGCCATGCGGCTTTCGGGCTTTTTTTCTTCTTTTTACTGTCAAAAACGGGACTATACCATATTTCGCCCTCTATGTCAAGTATATTAGACAAATTAGTTCTATATTTACACAATAATTTCAGCACAATATACAATAGGGAGAAGCGGAATTAATTCATACGATTCGTTCATGTTATTTGGGCGTGATGTACAGAATCAGTGGGGTTTCATTTTTTTATTTGCACCTTGATTTAAAAGTTTTGAGTCTAAATAATAAATAAGGGCTGTCGCACAAGCGTAAAAAAACGCAGAGCGGCAGCCCTTATATTTTTGCATAAAAGAAAATAAATATATAAAATGAATGTAAAATACCCTGTCAAAAATGATAAAAACAAAAAATTTGTATGACAAAAGGACGTAACCGAATTACGTCAATTTTTTAGTGTACAATTTTTGAATTTCAAAATTCAAGCAATAGTTTTTAAATCTAACAGATAAATTCCCGTCCTATCAGATTGAATTTTTCTATGAAGCTTGTTAATGTTATGAACCATGGCTAAAAGAATGCTTTCGGCAGTTACATTTTGCTTTCCTCTGCTAAGATACCTACGGAATCCCATGTCCTGTTTAGTATTACCAAAGGAACCTTCTACCTGAATGCTGCGGTTCATTCGCAGCTGACAACCTTCTTCACTGATAATTCTTTTCAGATTTTCTTCTCTACACTGCATAAACTTTTTAGAAACCAATATATTCAGAATCTACCCCATGCTGTAAATTATATGCCGGTTTTAATTGACCGTTCAGCATAGCATCATCTTTTAGTTGCATGATCCGGAGCCGGTTTATCCTCCAACAGATACATAAAATTGATATCCCGTTTACATCTTGTTCTATTGCTCTGCTCGAATACTCACGATTCATATATCCGTACAGCAATATCTTTAAAAGCTGTCCCGGTGTTGGCTGATTTTCCCTTATACTTTCATAAGTGGAATACAAGTCAGTTAAATCCATTTTCTCCACATACTGACTCAGCAAAATCACCGGATCGCTTTTTTATATTTTTAATTCTATTTCAAACGGAATTTTTAGTTGCTTTTCTATTCCGTTTGTTGTATAATCTTTTTGTAAATAGTTGTGTTTTTGCATACTTCTATTTTACACCAACAGTCGGATTTTTCATAGTTCGGCTGTTATTTTTTTGATATTTTTTTGGGCTGCCGTTTTTCTTACTGCGACAGCTCCCTTTTCTTAATCATATTAACTCTGATTTCTTACCATAAGATGTAATATACGCCTGTTTCTGTGCTCTTGTAAGAGCAACATAGAGAAGACATTTCTCAGCAGTATAACTTTCCCTTTCTGTAACGGGATCACTATGATCTATAACAGCTTCTAACGGCACGATGCGGTTATTAGCCGAAACAATAAAGACGTATTGGAATTCAAGCCCTTTTACACGGTGCATAGTAGCTATTCTTATACCGTCATGTGAGAGGTCATCTGCTTTTGAACGCTTGATCTGATAAACGCTGTGTCCGCTTTTTGTTAGAAGTGCAGAATAGTCTTTAACAAGCTGATTAGTTCGTGCTACGATACAGATATTCTTCATCGGAACACATCTGTCCTGCAAGTCAGATATGCAGTCATTCAGATAGTTCAATTCTTCATTTGCATCAGCAAAACACTTGACCACCGGAACTTCACCGTGAACAAGAGAACGGCACTTATCGCCAAGATCAACATCATCGTCCAGATCATCAAATGAGATTCCGTTCAGCAATGCAAAAGCATACTTTCTTGTCTCCTCGGTGGTACGATAGTTAATTTTCAGTATGCTGCTCCTGCCTCTGACATTGATACCACACTTTGAAAGTGTAGGATGATTGCTGTAAATTCTCTGATGAGAGTCGCCAACAATGAAAATATCATTAGGCTTTTCTTCTCCAGAAATCGTCCTGAGCAATCTGTAAGCATTGTCACTGAAATCCTGTCCTTCATCAACGATAATATGAGAATACTTGTTCTTTGTACCACTGTTTGCAAACAGTTTGGAGCACTCATACATTGCCATGTTAATATCACGGATCTGTTCCTGTTTCATAAGGCT
Organism: uncultured Clostridia bacterium; assembly: GCA_947585965.1. GTDB lineage: Bacteria > Bacillota > Clostridia > Oscillospirales > Acutalibacteraceae > UBA1213. Next base: position 15,448 of record CANPXK010000046.1, on the reverse strand, counting down.
AAGATAGGAATCAAAGACCTTCCATACTTCAATTCTTTTCTTACGGTCAAGCCTTACGCCACGACCTGTTCTTTTGGCTTTGACATATTTTTCAAGAGAGAGTGCTTCCTGCGTAATAACAACCCTATTCCATTCGTCTTTATAAAAAGACCACGGTAAATCCAGCTCTGTAAGACTATCAACAACAGCTCTCTGCCACAGCTTATCAATTTCTTCACCGTATTCTATTTTTGCAGAGAACCCTACCTCGCTTAAAAAACGCATTACCCAGGCATCTAAATTGATAACTTCTATCTTTTGAAGTTCTTCCAGTGAGCAGATCTTCCTGAGATTGCTCTTTATATCTTCAGCAAGGTTAGCAGTAAATGTGGTAAAGAGAATACGTCCGTCATCTCTAAGTTTAGATGCAAGATACTTGGCCCTGTGCATAGCAACAACAGTTTTTCCTGTTCCTGCACCGCCGAGAACTCTTGCTGAACCCTTGTAATTCTTCTTGACGATCTTTTGCTGAGTCGGGTGCAGGAATACACGCCATTTTTCAAGCGGTTCTGCCATTATCCTGCGAAGTTCTTCTTCTCCTTCGATCACTACAAATGATTTTTTACTCTCTGAGTTTTTCAAAGCTACAGAGAAATCGTCTGTGATTGCAGGAGTAGCTGTATTTTCAGATTCTTCTTGTTCCGTATCAGAAGTATCCGCCTTGATCATGTCAATGATTTCCTGCGGATCAAAGCCTTCTGCTATCCAAGAGAAGTTTTCATAAACATCTGACGGGAGCTTGTACTTATTGTTATCAAAAGCCATCTTGTCAGGAATACTTTTCAGAAAAGGAATAAGGTCCTGCGGTGCTCCAAGTTCTATCATAACATCAGAAGAAAGGTCGCCAAAAAGAGTCGTGACCGTTGACGGCTTTGTTTCTTCGGTTACTTCAACATTCTGAACATCGAACACCTGAAGCACTCCGGTCTTGCTATTTACACGACAAGTCTTACGTTTTGCCCATTCGTATGCTTCGTCATGGTGATCTACCCAAAGAAGCAAGTAAACAGAGCTTTCTTCTTGATATACGACTATTCCTCGATAAGTGTTATCAATTCTTACTGAACGGATATTTTTATCAATCGATGGCAGCTTTTCAAGGTTAATTCCCGGAGATTTAGGATTGATGCGAAACTTATTGATGAACTCCGTAACCTTTCCCTGTATCTGTCTCGGCAGTTTTGAAAAGGCTGTCAGGAAGTCTGAAGATATTGCAACGGTAGCTGTATTATCCATCAGTTTACACCTCCAAACATATCTTTAGATACCTCAGTATCGTTATTTATTATTGTCCAACCATTTTCAGTAAGTATTTCTTCATACTCCATCTGATCTTCGGTCAGATATGCGATCTTGCTTTCAGTCCACGCCATTTCTATTTCGGCTATAATTTCATCATTTTCAGTCAATTCATAACCTATCTCATCAGGAACAGGAGCATTTTCCCCTTTGAGTTTTTCTGCCATTTCCTTAGCTGCATCGTCAAACAATTCTTCAAGTACATTGTCCCACTCGCTGTTTGAAGCAGGCTGTTCTGTTGCAGTAGCAGTATCATTGACAGGTTCATCGAGCTTTATATAGATCATTTTTTCAAGACCTATTGCTGTTACAAACGAAAACTCAGTGTTAAACTGGAGAACATTGACAAAATGCCAGAAACCGTTCCATTCCATTTCAAACTTCTCGTTGGCAGGATCGGTTTTATCATCAAACACAGCAAAAACCGTATAGGGAGTGCTTCTGTCCGCCTTTGCTTTCGATACTGAAATGCCTGAGTACAAACTAAGCATTGGATTATTGGTTCTCGGCTGCCACTTACCGAACATTGTATCCCTGAATGCGAATTGATTGCTTGTAAAACGGCTCTGCGAGTTGACTTCATAAAATGCCATCAGCCATTCGGTAAAGGCTACATTATCGGTCAACGTTGAAGTATTCATCAGAGAAACGGCATAGGCGGTAGCGTGAGCCTTGAATATGGTTTCTGCCTGATCCAATGAAAGGTAATCAAGCAGCAAATCAAATGCTGAAGTTTTATCAGGTGTTATTTGATCGGCTCCGGCAACAGTATTAACTGTCGCTTTATACAGTCTTGCGCCCGAAGGCATTTTCAGCGGATTCAGAGTGTCGGTTGCGTACTCGTCTAAGGTATGGAACACGTTTTGAACATCCTTATAGCTAAGTGACCATACTACATAATCTCCTGAACGCAGTATTGCAGCTCGTTTTAATGTATCATCAGCAACAATGCCCTTATGGAACGTAAAACCGTCTGTAAAAACAGCAACCGGACGGCGGTCGATCTCCTTGCTTATCGGTCTGATTATAAAATCAGGCTTAGAATCTACGCAGATACCTTCAACTCCGCTGAGATAGACTTGCGGTTCGATCTCCCATGTAACAGAGCCTATTTTTAGGATATATCCGGGCTTGCCGTTTACAACGTCTTTATTGACCTCTATCTTCCTTGTATCACTGCTGCGCTGACCGAACGCTTCTATAAATCTTCTTTCAAGTTCACTGTCGAATAACGCATTGACTGAGATATTACCCAGTTTAGGTATCTTCTCAACATTATTCTTACCTGACAGTATGCTTTTAAGCATAGACATTGCGGTTTTTCTTGAAATCGAGCCCATCTGATTGCTCTGCCTGTATGCAAACAAGCAATGATAGCAGCCGTCCTTTTGTGGATTATTACCACAAGTACAGTTCTCTAGTTTGGTCAGAGCCTTTTCAAATATGGTCGTAAGCGAGTCTTCATTGTTCATAAGCTGCTTTAAGTAACCTGTACCGCCGGGTACAGAGTCATAGATAACAAGATACTGCTTTCGGAAATCTGCATCAGGGATAGGTACTTCGCTTATAGCCACACGCAGGTGGTCTACATTACCGAAATATTCCTTCATACCGAGCATAAAGGCAGCGATAAAGGACTCCGTCCTTACCATAGATGTATCCTCTGTAGTTGCAGGAATAAGCATACGAAGTATCTCTGTCTTAAACTCTCTGTAAAGGAAAAGACAAGTTTCAAAGCCGTCAGCAAGTAACTGAGGATTCTTGTTAGTCTTGCAGAAGAAAGAATGTTTGCGTGAGCGACTGTCTGAAGATTGGATAGTACCACAATGTCGGCATACCTTGAATCCTTTTCTTACTTCATCAACGCCAGCAACAGACACTTTCTCGCCTGTCATATCGTTCTCACCAAAGTTGATCTCTCTCAGGGCAGCTTTCTTGACAAACTCATAACCAAACGGAAAATCATCATTGTTCATACGATAAGCGCTAAGGATGTCGTGATCCTCATCAACGTCTACAAGAAGCTGACGAACGTAGAATGTACTGGATCTGCTGTCGCTGTCATCGGATATTCTGCTGTGGGTATCCTCGGTATTGGAATACACCATCTGCACTTTAAGCATATTACGAAGCTGACCTGAATCTGCCCACGCAGGACTGCCACACTGAGGGCAAGATGCCGAATACTTTCCGGGGACTTCAAGCTGTGCGTTAGAACAATTCGGGCATAGTCTCCATCGCTCTATTGTAGCTGTATGGAGATCAATCTGATTAACGGTAAGTTTTCTGCCATCAGCATAGAATGTGTTATTAGGTGCGAATTCGCTGATAGCTGAGGATGCGGGACGGCTGTACTCATAAGAACGCTTTTCATACTTAGTTTTAGAATCGCTTTCCTGTTCTTCCTTTCTGTAAAGCAATGCTCTGAGTATGATTCCGTTTTCGGGGAAAGCATAGTTAGGGAGTAAGCCCTCATCAGACAGGAAATTAAACACATTCTTATTGTTTATTTCGTTTATGACACTATGCAGAGCTGCTTTTTCTGCATTAAGCTCCTTGATTTGTTCATCGAACGAGGAATCCTGCGGTTTTGCCTGTAGTTCTTCGATCATATCATCAAGGGACTTGATATTTTCTTTCAGACTGTTGCGTTCGTTTCTTATGGTCTCAAAGCTCTTTATTATTTTACGATACATCGGGCTTTGTTCCGTACCGTCACCCTTAGCGAATATCATAAGTTCGTCCCGTGCTTCAGCATCAAGCTCCGTGAACAATCCTGTAAAGGAGTTTATCTGCCTTGTAAGTGTATCTTGAACATAGTGAATAAAGTTGAACGGGAACATATCGCCAGGCTTGGAGTCCAGCTCTGAAAGAATGGTATTCAGTTTATCCGGTACGTCACTCGGACTTACACCGTGTTTTACCCATGAATCCATGCAAAATGCTGTAAACTGTCTTTCAAGCACGGCTGATGCCTGCAGGAATATTTTAGGAGATTGTACATCACCCTGAATCATTTCAAGCGGATCGGCATAGAAATACAGGTCGTGAGGACGAGCATTGGCAACTGCCATAGTAAGAGCATTACCGTCTTTACGACCGCCACGTCCGGCTCTCTGCAAGAACTGAGACTGTGCAGGAGGCATACTACAAAGGATAACAGAAGAAAGATCGCCTATATCAATACCCATTTCAAGAGTAGGAGTGCAGGACAACACGTTAGGATCCCATCTTTTCTGCTCGTTTCTGCCGAGTTTGAAGTGAGTTTCAAGAATTTCTCTGTCTTCACGCTTCAACAAACCTGTGTGTTCCATAGCGTTAATGCGGTAGAGATCACCATTGCGGAATAACTTGCCGTAATAGCCCGGACCTTCCGAATCGGCTTTTTTCAGATGACCTCGGCAGTTCTTTCTCTTACAGGGCGCATTATCCCAATATGCAGCGTTTTCCTCGGAAACAGGAAGAACAGTACCACAATCATCACATCTCATCTGAACAACATTATTGCTGATGTAGATATGCGTTTTATTGATGCCATAAGGAATGTATACTGGCAAATCGTTTATCATCGGGCAGATTATTCCCGCATTGACTAACTCTTCAAATATGATAACACAAAGATCAGTGAACTCATTCAGCACATCTTCCGAACACTTATACAGCCAGTCCTCAAACTTCCGATCTGTTTTGAGATCAAGGTTATAATAGTGTTTCTTACCTCCTTTAGGTTCGATCACAAATCTCGGAGTGTTTCTGCCTGACTGTAAGCCGGGCAGCCATCTGACTCGATCAGCAGATAAGTGATAAGAATTATCCTTTTCGATAAATTCATAGAAAACCTTATCATCAAAAGCACCTGACTGTCTGAAAATATCAAGATAGCCAATAACCATGTATCGCACATCAGTCTCGTTGGTTTTTACGAGCCAGCCCAGTTCATTCCTTGCTCTCTGATAAACAGTATTGCTGACACGTTCAATAACATCAGGATCAAAGGCAGCAACAGAGCAAGACGATTTAGGCAGTGTACGTCCAATGTTAGCTGATAAGCCGTATTCAAGCATTATTTCGTAAGCAAGTCTGCTGTCAACATCGCCAAGAAGTTTCTTAGCATACTTGTCTGTTCCGAGTTTACGGTTTGCTATCATTTCCTCATACGCCTTCATCCAGGTCATATTCGGAGAGATAAACTGGCTTATGAATTCCTCATCATTGAACTTCTGATGCCAATAGGAAATAAAGCCCTTCTGAAAATCTTCCAGAGAAACAAGTGAATCATTTGTTTCAGAATACTCCTGAATAGCAGTACGCAGACCAAATCTCCATGTTCTGTGGTTAAAGAAGCCTGCACGGTGAGCTGCATCCTGAACATTATCAGAGAAAGCGAGCGCCTTCTTATCGTCATTAAACTGCGATGAGAACATCTGAGAAAGACTTACGCTGATCTCGGATGCGCTTCGTAAACCCATAAGGGAAAGTCCGCGCTTGCTGTGGCAGAACGGGCAAACATACTGTTTCTTGTCCTGAGAGCCTGTTTTAGCGGATTCAGCACCGAGGTTCGGGATATATACGGGTATCATTTCCCCACAACCATCGGGACACCCGCAGCTTTTAGCATCATTTGTATTAAACTTTACATAATGGCACTTAGGGCATAAAAAGCCGTTAGATTCGCTCATTCCGGGGAAAAGCATAGTGATAGTATCATCGCAGCGGAAATACATATTATAGAACGTGTCAAGGTTGCCGATTTTAGCGTATCCACGCTCTGTTTTAGTAGAAGTCCAGCCCGTTGCACCGCAGTCACGGCAGTTTATAACAGGAAGATATTCCTTTGACTGTCTTTCGTTAAGGTCGTGTGCGATAGAATATGTAACATCGTCGGAAGATACCTTTGCAAGCAAACGGCGAAGCTCTCTGAGCCAGAACTGCACCTGAACATTGAGGAATGGGCGCAGGTTGCCCTCAGAGCCGATACGGGCGTGAGAAACGAGTGCAAAAAGAGCATTGATCGCCGTATCTTTATCTGCAATGCTTTCTATCTCAGGATAATTTGTTACAAGAGCTTCGGCAATAGCTGAGGTCTGATAATACTTACCGCCCATGAGTTTGACTGCCGATTGGAAAAAGCTATGGTGCATAAGGATCTTGCCGAGCTGCAACCTTGCTGAATCCGACATAATATAGGATACAGGTTCATTTATCCAGCATTCTGCGGAAAGCTGAAGAAAGTGCGTAATATCATCATCAATGACCGCAGCAGCAAGCTGCTCTACCTGATCATTGGTCGGAAAACTGAAATCCGTTACCTCGCAGCCGTCGAAGAACTCCGAGGGTGAAAGTCTGTCCTCGGTGATAATGGCATCACTATCAAAAGGCTCTCCGAAGATCTCAGAAGCATAGTTCAGTATCTTGGGATTGTTCTCCTCACCGCCGATAGTCGCAGATGTTCCGACACAGCAAAGGTAACCCGCAGGAGTAAACAGTCTTGCCTTTAGTCTGCGAAGAAGGCAGGCAAGATCTGTACCCTGAGCACCGTCAAATGTATGAAGCTCGTCAACTGCTATGTATTTCAGAGTTTCAGGGGTGTTATCCTGCCAAAGAACAGCATCCTTCGGGCGGACAAGCAGATAATCGAGCATTTTATAGTTAGTCATGAGGATGTCAGGCGCACGATTGAGCATTGTGTCGTGGTCTGTGATAACACCATGTTCGCTCATAATACGACTCGGAGTTTCCTCTCTGCCGCCGACGTACATACCAACATTGACATTGCCCCTCAGCTCAGGGCTGTTATAGATGATCTCGGCAATTCGCTTTGCCTGATCGGAAGCAAGAGCGTTCATCGGGTAGATGATAAGTGCCTTGATACCACGCTCGCCACGATGCTTATAGCAGTATTCAAGTATCGGATACAGGAAACACTCGGTCTTACCGGAGCCTGTACCCGTTGCGATAACGGTGGACTGCCCGTCATTTCCGTTAAGGCGGTCGAATGCTTTCTGCTGATGAACATAGGGAGCAAACTTCGGGTGGATAGACTCGAAGTAGCTTTCGTTCATCTCTGCGACACGGAAAGGCAGACGTACTGCGGTGTACGGTGCGTGATATACGCTGTCTTTGGTCGCAAGCAGTTTATTCAGCGAACCCTGAAACGGCTCGTTGGTCATCGGGAAAGTTGTGCGGATATAGTCGCAGATACCGTCCTGTAATTGTTTGGCTAATATGGTCGGGAGCATTTTTCGCCCTCCTTACTGTTTATATTTCTCCTCAAAGAATTTCCATGCTGTTTCGTAGTCCTGTTCACGGTCGCACTTATCGAAGGGGGCGACATACTCAATGGTTCTCTTGACAGGGCCGCCGGGCATCGTATCGTCCTCAATCTCTCTTGTAAATACCATTCCGTCCATAGCGCCCTTGACGTTGCCTTCCCACTCCTTGCGGTCAAAGCCTACACCGACAAGACTGCGGTTTGTGGTGAAAACGATCCTGCCGTTTGCATCGTACCATGTATCAGCTTCATACTGCTGCAATACAGGGAACTGTATGCGATAAATGGTTTTGAGCTGTTCAAGTGTCATGCCGAGCGCCATAGCAGTCAGCACGTCTATCTCAACAAGTGCCTGTCTTCGTTCGTAGTCTGTACGCAGAGGTGTATCCCATGTCCATTCGTCTGTCAGGGTGGAGAAACGCTTGTTGTCAAGGCGAGGATCAGATTTGCTCCACTTTTCATTAGGGAAATTGACTTCGTAATAGTCACTCCATAAAGAAGAATATGGTTTTGTTAGACAGTTCAACAATAAGCCTCTAACAGAAATAGCTTTCCCTAATAGATTATCCTCAATAACAGGGTAACCAGAAGCTGCTGAAAAATTTATATTTGCTTTTCCTGTTGCCTTCAAATAGAAATCAAATGGAATTGAAAACGATGTTGCAGCAAATGGGAATAACTTATCTTTAAATGCCATTCCAAATATACCATTAATATGTTCAGATATAGGTGGGATCACTGTCGAAATAAGCGTTCTTTCACCGCTTTGATTTAACATTTTTCTAAAGCAAAGACGGTATTCAGATGAATACGAAGTATCCCATGTGGTGTTAGGTTCACGGTTCTCATATTCTTCGATAGTGCAGGCAATAGAGTAATTACATCTTGATAAATAGTCTTGGGAGATTCGTGTTAAATCTATGCTATCATAATCGCTGTTGAGTTTGCACTCTTTTCGTGATGTCTTGAAAAATGGATTAGAAACACCAATATGAGGTCCGGACAAAATTTGTCCACGGAGAGTATCAGGAAAATGAACATCTCTTTTAATAGTGCCATCTACTTGATTGTTAGTTTCGTGCCACATTTCAGCACAATAAACGTTCTGGGATATATTCGCCAGTGTTTTACTTTGATTAGCAAAACAGAATAACACATCAATTAGGGCTTGTGCGTGAAGAATAGGGAGCTTTGCTTGTTTCCAATTATCACTACCATCAAATAATTTGGCAAACAATTTTAGTTCTCTTTCTCCTACATGAACAACTCGTCCAGGATGACCACTAATATTCCAATTACCTGCATCATCCTTTATACCAGGAACGCTTCCAACAATAGTATTATCATAGCATTTTTCTATGCTTTCAACAGCAAATAGATTTGAAATATACTCAAATTGACCTGTTTCAGAATTATTATAGACGTTCAAACTATAAACGGTACAGTGATGAACTTCTGCAAATAGCCTTAACTCATTTGTAAACTGGAAATGATACCTTAACTTTGGATATAGCTTTTCACGGAGAAGCCCACCTCTTGGATCATCATATACTCCATCAGGGTGAACAAATGCAGAAACTCCAGCGTGAGAACTAAATTGCCACGCTTGTGGTAAAAAACACTTGAAAAGGTTAGTTTGCTGACCTTTAAGATCAGGATAGTTTTCTACAGAATTCATAAAATTCTGCTGACCTGTTATAGACTCATATTCAGCAAAATAAAGACTATTCGTTTCAGCATTTTCAAGACCTTTTTCTCTATGATGAGTAGTCTGTGTAGCTGTAAGTTTTTTAACAGCAAACATAGGGTTCTTATCAGAAAGGACATTTTGCTCTTTCCATTCAAGCTTCACCCACGGCGGATTACCAATAACAAGGTCAAAACCGCCCTTATCCGCAAACACATCGGCAAATTCAAGCTCCCAGTGCATGAACTTGTTGTCGTTCGCTATCTTACGCACCAGTGCAAGGCGTGGGAACAGCTCGCAGAGCTGATCGAGGTCAACGTCCTGTATCAGCACTTCGTCCTCGGTTTCAGTGTCGATAAGCGTGGTCTGTGTCCGCGTGTTTGTGATCTGCCTCGTGCCACGCAGGATAAGATCCATTTCAAAAATGAATTCGGCACGGCTCGGCAGCAGATCTGCCTGACTGATGGGCCAGAACCAAAGGGCGCACCAATAGTCCATAGCGAATTTCAGTCTTGCATAAGCACCTGCGTTCTGTGCGTGTTCGGACTTATAAGTACCACGCAGGAGCTTGTCTTTTTCTCTGATAGATTGCCCACGGTCATAACGGCTGTCCTTGTGACCGTAAACATCAAGTGCGGTAATAGTAGCATCTCTAAGGTCGTGTCTTGCCTTGATCTGATCTCTCCAAAGCACATCAATCAGCTTGGAAAGCTCAATAAGACTCTTGAACTCGTCCTCGGTATAAGCGGCGGTGAACTTTTTCTTCCAGGTCTTCATCGCCTTGAGCTTTTCGGGTTCAAGGGACTTGATGACCTTATCGGTATAGTCGCACATTCCGGGATCGCCCGTCAGGAAGTGATACACCTGATAGCGTGAACGAGCGATATTTCTTCCGCTTGCATCGAGCTTCACGAATGGAATACGTTTGGGAGCGTTCTCATACCAGCGCAAACCCTTGGAGGTCGCAGTAAGCTGGCTCTTGTGATAGACCTGTCTTCTTGCACCGATCAGGGAGTTACCATTGACAAGCTGTGTTCCGAACCACGGCACATAGCCGCCCTTGTAGATCGTGTTCAGCCAGAGCGATACCTCGGCAAGCTCCACGGCAACAGGGTTCAGGTCGATACCGTAAACATTGTTGTCGGCAATATACATCTTGACCTTCTGCAGCTCATCCATGCGTGTTTCGTGGCTGATCGTTTCGCCAAGCTCTGCCTGTTTGCGGTCAATATATGCCTCTGCAAGCTGATTGATAGCTTCGTTCAAGAACGCAGCACTTCCCATTGCAGGCTCGCAAACAGTGAGACCGAGGATTTCATCAGCAGTTTTATCTTTCAGAAGCTCTTTCAGGGCATACTTTACTAAGCACTGAGTAAGAGACTCAGGCGTATAGTAAGATGCGGACTTTTCACGTTCTCTGCCTGCCAGACGATAGATAAATTCTCCCTTTTGGTGAACACGCAGCTGCCCTTTCTTATCTCCCGATTCATAGCGGACACGCTCGTCCTCGGTGTACCGGTCAAGCTCCTGAGCGGTAACAAAGTAGCCAACATCAAGCTCGTTGAAGTTATCTCCGGCTTTCTTGACTTCATAGAGGTCTTGCTCAGCGATAAATCCACGGTATGACAGCAGTGCTTCGTATACTGCACCCATCTGGTTGATACCGAGATTAGCGTAGGAAATACGTCCACGACGGCTGCCTTTTTTGCCGGTAGACTTTGTCAGGCTCATCAGGTCGATGATACGCAGCATAACGCTGTTGCGTATCTTTGCATTCACAAGCATAGGTGTATATTCAGGATCGAAGATATGAGCTTTCAGCGGCGGGATCACAAAGATGTTATGTACGCTTTCAAGGTTCTTGACCTTATTGTATGTAGATTCTTTCTGCGGATAGCCTGTATAGATAAGCTCATAGAGCTTGCTGAGGGTTTCGTAGAGATAGAATCCCTCTCCGACTTCTTCCGTGTCGTTGCGGATAGATTCGGCTATATCACGCAGGCTTTCAAGGGAATAGCCCGATGCATACACCTGTTCATTGATCGGAGCATAGCCAAGTTCAGGGCGTGCTTCGATAAACAGCACGAACAGCATACGGTACATATAGCGTAAGCACTCCAATGTGAGCTGTGCAGCATCAACGGGTTCTTCGATCAGGTTCTTGCCCTGACGGGTTTTCAGGTCATAAATGACTTCGTTTCCGAGTATCTCAATACTCTCACGGAGAGCGTATTTGAGATCCTGCGATACGCCCGAAGCGTGTTTACGGCTTTGTTCATCAAGCGTATCAATAAGAGCATTGCCGTCGGCAGGACAGAGAGAGTCCTTGTGCAGCAGGACAGACATAGCCTGTAGAGTCGTTGTTTCATGACGGCTGAATATCTCCTGAAGGTCAAATTCAAGGTAGCGTTTCTCATTCCACTTGTTTCTGTCAATCAGCACGATCGTATCTATGCCGATAACAATAAGGAAACGAGGAGGCTCTGCTGTATGGAACAGGAGCTTTGTTGCAAGAGCTTCAATATTATCATCGGTCAGTGTAAGCACATCGTTGTTGACAGCATTGAAATCAAGGATGCTGTTTTCCATGATGCCGCTGTCCTTATCTCTTGAATATGCAAGGACTGCCCATAACATCGGTGCTTTATTCTGCTTGACTTCCTCATGGAATACAGGAACTTCAAGCACATCATCTATATTGATCATGACAGAATTAACCGTGGCATAGCCCATAGATTCAAGATACTGTGCAGCCATACTGATGATATTGCTTGCTGTGGTAAGATGCGGCTGTCCACGGTCATACCTGTCGTGTATCGGGTAATACTGTTTTGCATTTTCTCGGAGCATTGCCCACGGGGTTTTCGTTTCTTGGTTCTTGGATTCTTCCGTCCACTGCTTTATACGCTCACTTGCTCCATCTTCAAACATTGTGGAGAAATAGTGATTGGTATAATACTCGTTACGGTTTCCAATACCGGTCAGATCTATACTCATATTATTCTACTCCCGTCAGAACTGTTATAATTCTGATATAAGGATTGTTTCTTATATCAAGGGTTTCTTTTACCCATTCTGTGAAGCTGTCAAATAATTCGTCTACTCTGCGCTCTGCTTCACTCTTGCGACGTTCATCGGTAAACAGAGAGAGCTGATAATCCTTGTGCCTTTCTTCAAGCTCTGCCAGCTTATCAACTTCCACATTGATCAGCGGATCGGTGGCTTCTTTGTACTTACGGTAGCTCTCGGCAAGTTTTTCCTTTGCTTTATCTACAACATCTTCAAGCTGTCCACTCAAAGTGCGAATCATCTCATCAGTGACATTCAGCTCGTTAGCAAGAAGCTCGGAGTTGATCTTTGTCCTGTTGACTACAGTGTTTATATCAAGGAACTCGACAAACTTGCCGTCAACATATCTTATTCCAAAGAGCTCATCAACAAGAGCAGCCGAACGCTCATTAGGCATACTGCCTTCGACAATGAAAATGCTTTCATTCGACCGCATAAAGTTCTTGACTCCGATCACAGGAGCTTCACCTCTACCAATCAGCAAGCCTGTCTTATCGTTCAGCCAGCTTATAACCGGGTGAATCGCCCATAGATATTGTGCATCGGGCCAGGCGGCATTGTCGATAGAATTCTGCATACTCTTACGCATTTCCTGCATTATGTAGGTCTTATCATCGCTAAGTCTGAGAATTTCACCTGAAGGCATAGCTTCCTCGGGTATAACAGCAGATAATCTGCGGCGCATATCATCTGTAAGCATTACATCAACACCGGATATTTCACTGAGCTGCCTCAGAGGGTGCTGTTCATCCTTATTGATGTACGATAATGCTTTTATAAGATACTGCTTATCTGTAAATAGAGTTTCGTCCTCAACTGTATCGTTGACTGCTGATGTTGTTTCTTCCATAGATGCTTCATTAAGCAGAAAGTCCAGAGGATCGAACTCGCTTTCTTCGTCATGCAGAGAATCTTCAAAGGCTGCGGCATCAGAACCGTTTTCGATTGTTTCACTAATTACAAGTTCCTCGTCTTCAATATTGAATTTACCGAGCAGAAGCGTAGGATCTCCGATATTTTTGAAAGCCTGTTCTTCCTTCTCAACAAGAATTCGGATAATTCGCATATCGCCCTTGATACGCTCATTCTTACTGGAAATCATCATATATCGAATATCAGGCCGCTTTTCCTGACCGTAACGGTCAATTCTTCCGTTTCTCTGCTGGAATACCATGAGTGACCACGGAATATCAAAATGGATAAGACGGTGGCTGAGGTAATGAAGGTTCAGACCTTCCGAGGCAACGTCCGAAGCAACAAGTATTCTTATAGGGGCTTCTGTTCTGCCAAACTCCTCAACAACTCGCTGCTGTTCCATATCAGTCATACCGCCGGAGATTTCCACAACTTGCTCGTCACTCATGTGCAGATCTTCTCTGAGCTGCTTTGCAAGGAACCTCATTGTTTCGATACGCTCGGTGAAGATAACGATGCGGTCATCAACAGTTTCCGGGTTCCAGTTGTATTCGCTGCTTTTGAGCAGTTCAAGCAGCTTGGTATATCTTGAAAAATCGCCCGGTCCTACCAATGCAAGAGCATCCCTGAGTTCTTCAAGCAAGGCAATGTCCTTGATCTCACCATCAGGATACTTATGCCGCAACTTTCTAAGTCGTTCTTCAACGCTTTTCAAGCAGGCTTTCGGACTTGAAAACAGGGATTTTTCGAGAGAAGTTTTAAAAAGCTGACCTGTTCCTTTCGGCTTGCCGGTATCCATATCAAGCTGCATTTCGGCAAAAATGTCAAAAACATCTTCTTCTCTCGGACTTGCTTCACAGCTTACAAGGTTTACGATTCTTTCAAGGTATTTTCCGCCCATCTGATCCTTAACATCTTTTTTGAATCTTCTGATGCACAAGCCCTTGATTTCGTCCTTTGTGTATTCTTCAGGGTTAGCAATAGCAGTAGGATCAAGCATATTCATGAGAGAAGCAAAGCTCTTAGCACGTCCGTCATGTGGTGTAGCCGAAAGCATTATCATCGTATCAGAACGGTCTTTCAGGATATTTGCCAGTCTTGAACGCTGAGAATCTCTGCTGCCACGTTCCGCAACACCCTGAGCTTCATCTATTACGATTATATCCCAATAAGCATTTTCAAGGTGTGTGCGGTATTCAACATCACGTTTGATAGTATCAATAGAGACAATAACTTTGTCATAGTAGAAGAAAGGGTTATAGTTGGACGGGAGTGAAGCTCTGATCTTCTGTATTTTATGGGAATCAAGGCGTACAAGAGGAATAGTAAAGCGATTCCACATTTCTTTCTGAAACTGAGTCATCATGCTTTTAGAAGTCACTACAAGTATTCTCTTGCCCTTGCCACGGATAATCAGCTCGGACATAAGTATTCCGGCTTCAAGGGTTTTACCGAGTCCGACCGTATCAGCGACAAGTATTCTGCAACGGGTACGGTTCAGTGAAATCTTTGTAGGTTCAAGCTGAAACGGCATAAGATCCATTGCAGCCCTGTGACCGATATGGATATTCTTATCAGTCGGAGCTTTCTGTCTCCACTGGCTTTCAAGGTACAGCAGGGACTTTGTGTATTTTGGCGAATCATCTATTATAAGTCTCACCTTTGTAGGATCAACAGCTTCGATTTTTTCAAGATCAGTAAGGAAGATGGCTTCTTTGTCCTTAACTAAAGGTGATATTCCGATGCAGTTCAAAGCCTGAGCACCGATTTCATTTGTATCTATTTTCTTTATCATCCATTCCTCGTCACGGATAATAAGTCTCATTCCGGGAGCGTATTCAATCATGGTTTTGCCCTCACTCAATAGGTAAATTTATATGTAATACAAGTTTGTGGGTATACATGCTATAGTTGTAGCACATTTCGTCAAAATATTCAAGATGTTACAGCGCTTTAGCCGGGTTTTTTGTCTGCGTTGTAAATAGATATGAACCATTTAGAATAAAAAAAGCAAGAATATGGTATGATGATTTTTCCGCCTTTTTTACTGTGTGTCTTTTGGGATGGCTGTGAGGTCTGTAGGAGCGTTCCTTCAGTGATTGCCATGTTCCATCGTATCTTGCACACCACCTTTTTACACTTGATAGACTTACTCCATATTGACGACT
>CANPXK010000045.1 GCA_947585965.1 uncultured Clostridia bacterium | reverse complement strand
ATACTCTCTTCCTATGGAGGAACGGTAAAAGGTGTAAGCGGCAATTATAAGGCTGATAGCAAAATTGATATTGAGGCTACTCCTGATGATGGTTGGATTTTTGTAAATTGGGAATCTGCGAATGGGGGTGAATTTGAAGATAATAAAAGCAGCAAGACAACATTTACGACACCCGACAACTCGACAACTGTAGCTGCAAGGTTTATTCGGAAGGAGCAATCAGAAATTCATGACAATACAGAAGACGATCTTATTGCTTTGAATAAAAATGCAGAATACGATTTAGAAATTGAGTATAATGATGATGAAACACAAGTTGAATTTATTAGTGGAAAATATAGCGAAATAAATGTTAATTCTATTGATACGGCAATTTCTTCTATTTATTCGGTTAAAAGTCTGATTGGTTTGACTGATCCGGCTTCAGAACTCTCTTTTAGTGCTGTTAATCATGATGAATACATATGTGCATATTCATTTGGACAAATATACAACGGAATACCTGTGTATGGAAGAACTGTCACGGTCAATGCGGATAGTGATTCCGGTGAAGCGAGAGCTATCAGTTCAAGTGTTCTTCCGAATTCTGTACTAAGCTCTATCTCACTCACACCATCTGTATCTATTGAAAATCTATCGAAAAATTATGTTATAAACAGCTATGAACTTGTAATTTATTCGTTGAATGATTATGAGGAGTCTCCTGTTTTGGCTTATGTTCTTCATAGTGATGGCGAGATAATCATAGTTGATGCAGACAATGCAGATGTGTTGCTTCGATTTCAAACGTCTAACGACCGGTGAGACTATTCAACAACCGGAGGAGGTAAAACCGAACTTGGTGATACCGTTATCGAAATGAATTTTGTGTTAATGTAAAACAAAACCCCGCCATACCACGGAAAAGGTACGGCGGGGAATTTTTTTGTCTGTTACAAATATTAAAATTTTTCAAAGTCCGCCCACCAACATTGGAGAAATAAACTCAGTATGAAATAAAAACGCTTTAAATGGTTTTTTAATAAAACTTCTTGTAAAGTATTATTCTTAACAAATTCTCTTGACCTTTGCCTTGCAAAAAACATGAAACAGTATTGACAATTTCTAAGATATGATACTATAATAGTAGAAAATACAAAAAGTAGAAGATGTGAATTAGAGGTGTTATTCATGAAATCATTTTTTGTCACTTTTCTTGCGTTCTGTATTCTTTGCCTTACCTCTTGCAGTAATTATACAAGTGATCAAACAATCCATAACGAAATAAAATCTCCAACTTGCGTCGGTGACATTTCCTATGATAATGACAAATCATTCGGATATCATGTGTATATTGAAGAAAACGGTGATTTTGTACCTTTTCTTGTTTTGAGTTCCGATTATAATGGTTATTGTTTATTATTAAGAGAGTATCTTTTGGATAGTTTAATGGAATATAATTATCCGGGTGAATATGGTTCTTATTATAAAGATAGCCGTATTGACAAATATTTAAATAATGTATATTATTTGAATTTTTCGGAAAAAGTAAGGAAATTAATTCTTAATAGTGACATTAAAATTACAACAAAAAATGCAATAGATACACATGATAAGGAAACCGAAATAATTTCAAGAAAAGTGTTTCTTTTATCTGCAAGTGAAATTAATGATAAAATGCACTATACATACTTAGATGAAGGGGATAAAATAGCGTATTTTAAGGATATAAAAAATCGTGTTGCATTGCATGAAAATGGAGAATGTGATTCCTGGATGCTCAGAACTCCGGCACTTCAAGGAGTAAATGATTTGATGGCTATAGGACCTGATGGAAGTATCGGAATGGGTGGTATAAATGGAATGGAAGGAGTTAATAAGATTTCTGTAAGACCTGCATTTTGTATTCCTTCGGAAACTAAAATTATACAGAAAAATATAGAGGGGCAAAATGTCTTTTGTATTCAATAAATGATTGGATTTTAATGGTGATAGTTAATAAAATGTGAAGCCGCAGATAAATTTGGGACAAACAAAACTGCCCGACGAAATTTTAATTGAAATCTGAGTATATGTTGCTTGATTAAATTGACTTAAGTATAAACGAAGTACACAGGCTCCGCCATACCCAAAAAAGGCACGGCGGAGCTTGCGTATAATGCGAAAAAAACCGGACAGCCACGCCGTCCGGTAGATTCGTTATTTGAAAAGCAATTTCATAATACCGTTTATCTTGTTCTGCCTTATTTCCGTGAAAACGGAATCAACTTCAACACAAAGACTATCGCCCGGCTTTGCTCCGTCACTTAATGCCTTTGGCATAGAGTATTTGCCGTTGGGAGTCAGAACATAAATATACTTATCATCCTGACTTGCAACACGAAACGGTGAGGTCTTTCCCGCCGTTATAAGCACGGCATCGCCCTCCTTGCCGTCCGGTATGAGGATGTCGGGCATCCTTAAAAACTTATCCTTTTCAATCTCAACAACAGCCCAGTTACCTTCAAAACGATCTATTATAACCTTCAATTTTTGTTTCCTCCATTAAGCGGCATCCGCCGTAATACTTCTTCCGTCTGAGCCTATAACTACCGTGCCGTCTTCATCAGTCCTGTATATTTCCGCACCGACATTTTCCCAACGTTTTATAATCTGAGGGTGCGGATGTCCGTAGTCGTTGTCCTTTCCCGCAGAGAATATTACATAATCGGCGCCGACAGCCTTGACAAAATCAGAAGATGATGACGTATTGCTTCCATGATGACCTGCCTTTATGACATCCGCTTTGACATCTGTGCCGCCCTCAAGCAGTTCCTCCTCAACTTCTTTTTCGGCATCACCCATATAAAGAAATTCACTGTCACCGTAGGTTATCTTTATGACAACGGAATAATTATTCAGGTCGTCATATTCATCCTTTATTGGCGCAAGAATATCCGCACTGTATTCTTCCTCCTCGGAGAATACGATATTCATCCCTGCCTTTGCCGTTTTTATTGTCATACCCTTGTCCTGTATGGCTTCAAGAAGGTTTTCAAAGGTTTTTGTATTTGTCGAAGCATTCGGCATATAAATACTGCCAATATCAAAAGCATTGACAACATCAGCCATTCCTCCGATATGATCTGCGTGCGGATGCGTGCCGACAAGATAATCAATTTTTGAATAACCGAGATTTTTTATGTAATCCGTAACGGTTTCCCCGTATTTGTCGGTTCCGGCATCAATCAGCATGGTCTTCCCGTCAGGAAATTCAATAAATTCACTGTCGCCCTGTCCGACATCTATGTAGTGACTTATAAATTTTACGGTATGAGATTGACCGCCGTTTTCTGCACTATCATCCGAATGACCAAATAAAAATACGCCTAAGCAAGCCGAAACAAGAATAATCAATGCTACAAACACGGATAGTGATTTTTTTCTTTTCATAAAGTCCCTCCGGATTTATTTTAGCATAAATTTGGAGGGACTACAAGTACTCAATTCTTTTATACAAACAAATTTTTGTACATGATTATAAATAGTTTAATCATGCCGCTCTCGGTACACCGGGATCGGTTTGAACTTCAGCGGACGATTCAACCTGAGTTTCTCCGCTCTCCGAGGGCTGCTCCGACTGAGCAAAATTCCCGGCATCCTCCGAGGTAAGCCTGCGTATGGTATAACCGTCGTTTTCCAGAAGTTTGATTATTCCTCCCTCACCGTAAAAATGTGCCGAACCGGCTAAAACCATAACCTTTTTTCCGTCATCTATATATGATTTGATTTTTTCAGCCATACCGATATTTCTGTCATCAACAAGAATTTTGTTATACTCTTCTGCCAACTCCAAATCCTTTTCGTCAACAGAGCTTTCGTCTGTGACTTCATCATCTGATGTTATCTCCTCACCCTTTTTCCATTGGTCATAAAGCTCCGAAAGTTCCTTTGAGTAATCCTCTATAATTCCCTCCTCGGCAATCTCCTTAAAAAGCAGGGTCTGAATATCGTCAGAAAGATCCGCCATCATGTTCATCTGAAATTCAACCGATTCCAATTCCAGAATTTCCTTTCCTTCTTCCTTGGCTCTGTCAAGCATATTATAATCAATTCCGTAGTCCGCTGAAAGACCTGCTTTTGATGCAGCGGCAAGCTCTACATAATCGCTCCACATAACCGGCTTCATATAATCAAACACGGACATATATTCTCCGGCATCCGTAAGCTCCTTTACGACTGTATTGTATTGTTCCTCAGGAACGTGATCCTTTATGGTGGTTCCGTCCGCATACAGAAGCTTTGCGTATGCCGATATATCCATATCCATAGAGCTTGTATCACATTCAACCGCAAGTGCATCGCATTTTGCATAGGCGCTCTCAAAATAATCGGGCAATACAGACGCATCCTTATCCGCAACATGGATCGTACCCATCATATATACACTGTTTCCTTTGCTGTCTGTTGCTTCCCATACGGCGGGAGTTATTGTACTTCCGGCAGGCTCGGAGCTTTGTTGGGAAGAAGATGAGGAAACCGGAGATTCTTCATTATCCGATTGTTCCCCGGATATTTCTTCATCCGCACTGCTTTCCTCATCGGAAACCGCAGAGCTTATGGAACTTTCGGCAGAGGGTTTATCTGATGATTGTTCATTATCCGTACTATTGCTGCATCCGGAAACAATCATTGCGGAGAAAATAACAGCTGCGGCAAAAGCGGATATTCTTTTGATTTTCATACATACACCTTCCGTTTTTATTGGTTTATATATTTAATATCCGGATATTAAACCGATACTGCACATGAACAGAAAATCCGCAGTATCCACATCCGTTATCATATAGAATATAACATAATCGGAATTTTGTCAATTATACTATAAAAAATAAATGGACATTTTAACCCCTGTAATGTTATAATATTCCCGGATGCTATGAAATTAAAACGAACGGGAGAGGATAAAAATGGCACTTGTCGGAATAGTCGCCGGAGGAGTGGGTTCAAGAATGGGGGGCGGTATGCCGAAGCAGTTTTTGGATCTGTGCGGGGAGCCTGTGATAATACATACAATAAGAAGATTTGCAATGCACGAGGATATAAGTGATATTATCGTAGGAATAAACCCGGATTGGCATGATTACATGAAAGAGCTTGCGGATAAATATTTTGACGGCGGTATTCATCTGACAAATGGCGGAAATGACAGAAACGGCACAATAACTAATATAATAAAGTATGCCGAGGAAATTCTGGGGGCAGGTGAGGATGAAATTCTGATTACTCATGATGCCGTGCGGCCGTTTGTGAATCGGAAAATGATAGATGACAGTATAGCAGCAATGGAGTATTGTGAAATATGCACAGCCGCACTGCCTGCAACCGATACTATCGTTTTATCAACGGATGCAAAAACCGTATCCGATTTTCCTCTCAGAGAAAATATGTTCAGGGTGCAGACTCCGCAAACCTTCAGACTCGGAAGCTTTATGAAAATGCTCGATTCTGTTTCACCGAAGGAGAGAAAGAAAATAACGGATGCCTGTAAGCTTTTTTATATGAACGGCAGGAAGGTTTATATAATTGAAGGTGCAGAAACAAACATAAAACTTACATATCCGAGCGATTTTGAGACGGCTGAGGTATTTATGCGGCACAATGCATAAAAGTTTGTGAGTTTTTTTGTAAAAACGGTCAGGAAAAAACTCTGATAAAGTTATTGTAAAATTTTTCTTTTTATTGTAAAATCAAGATATAAACAGAATTGGAAGGGTGTATTTGTAATGTCTGACAGGAAATCAGTACGTTTTTTGAGCTCGTTGCTGGCAGTGCTTATTCTTTTGCCGGTCTTTGTTTTTGCGCCTCTTACGGTGCAGGCTGCTTCGATCGTTGATATTTCGATTGACAGTGTCACAAGAAAATATAAGGAGGCAGCTAAATGGCTCGGTTATGTAAATGAACTGCGGGAGCAAAGTAAGCTGTCATCGCTTGTCATGGATACTGATCTTATGGAGCTTGCCATGAAGCGTTCGGCCGAGCTTTCCGTTTATATAGGAAATTCTAATCTTGACGGAACAAGTGTTATCGGCGGAAGTTATGGTGTTGAGTATTTTACGAATGCATACGGCAAAAATATAAGTAAATCTTCCGTTGTATCCGAAAGCAACAAAACCGTAATGACTTCATCGCTCAAGTCAATAGGTATAGGATATGTAACAGGCAAGGGCAGCACCAATTATCTTGTTTTGCTTACGTCATCAAAAACTCCGCATAAAGTTGATGACTCGGTACTTACACAATCGAATGTCAAAATGAACCAGAAAACAAGATGCAGCACAGCATATCTTTCCGATCTGACATTGAGTCCTGCCACCGGAAGCAGTATAGAAAGCGGCAGTGAGAAATCTGTCAAATTTATGGTTTCAAACGGAACCGGCACAAGCTCTACAGCTTATGTGACGGGAGATACCTATCTTACAACAACAAATTCGGCAATCATAAAGACGGTTAATCCGAACAGTATCGTTGCTCTTAAGCAGGGACAGGCTACGATAGGAATGCATTTTTCGTTAGCTCCGTCAGTTTCCGCAAGTGCGGTATATACCGTTGTGCCCGGAACAACGAGCAGCTTTGTTGTGACGCCGATACCCAATCAGATATATACCGGAAGAGCAATAACTCCAGAAGTTACGGTTAAAACACCGGGCGGAGTAATCCTTAAGGTCGGAACGGATTATACATTAACATACAGTAATAATATAAACGTGGGAACGGCATCTGTTGTAGTCAAGGGAATAGGAGCATATGCGGGTAAAAGTGAAACGGTTAAGTTTAATATTGTTAAGAACGAAAATGCTTTTTCAATAACCGTAAGTGCAAGCAAGGCCACTATGACACTAGGCGAAAGTATCTCGATACTTGCGACACCCACAAACGGAAGTACACCTATAAAATACAAGTTTGATTATGCCGTAACAGGAACCTCATTGTATACTGTCCTGCAAGCCGAGGGAACTGCGAATAAGGCTACATTCAAGCCGACTAAAACAGGAAACTACACTGTCAGAGTAACCGCAAAGGACAATGCGGGAAAAACCGCGGTGTCTGATGTAAAAATCAGTGTCGGGGAATCGCTGAAATGTACGGCAAAATTAAGTTTGTCCTCGATTACTTTGGGTAATACCGTAAGCATAAGCGGTACTGCTTCCGGCGGCACCTCTCCATATACCTACGAAATAGCAGTCAAAAAGCCCGGTTCTTCATCATATGCCACAATAAGTGCCAAAAGCTCATCAAGCTCGTGCACATATAAGCCTGACATTTCCGGTTCATATGAATTCCGTGTTACAATAACGGATAAAAAAGGAGCTGCAGCATCTGATACAAAGGTTCTTACCGTGAAGGATGCGGCCCTGGTAAATAATTCGACTGTAAGTCCGTCAAGTGTTACGGCGGGAACAAAGGTAACACTTAAAGGAGCGGCATCCGGCGGAGCGGGTTCTTATAAGTATGCGTTTTATTACAAGGAACCCTCAGCTTCAAATTGGATAACCATAGGCACGGCATACGGTTCCGCGACAAGTGCGTCCTTCACTCCGGATAAGGCGGGAAATTATGGAGTAAAGATAGATGTCAAGGATAAGGCAGGAACAGTCAAATCAAAAACATTCACAGTTACTTCCACGGCAAAAACTCTTGTTAATAATTCAAGTATAAGTACGACAAGTGTACAGAAAGGAACGTCCGTCACCCTTACTGCATCTGCAAGCGGCGGCTCCGGTTCATACCAGTATGCGTATTACTATAAAGAACCCTCTTCGTCATCATGGACTACCATCAAAGCTTTCAGTACAACAACATCAACGAAGTTTGCTCCGAATAAAGTCGGCAGCTACAGTATAAGAATTGATGTCAAGGACGGTGCGGGTAAGGTAGTACAAAAGACATTTACACTGAAAAGTACTGCAAAGGCTCTTGTAAACAACTCAAAGATCAGTGCCGCAGAGGTGAAGGTCGGAACAAAAGTAACACTCACAGGAGCAGCGAGCGAGGGAACAGGCTCATACACCTATGCTTTCTATTATAAAGAGCCGTCATCATCGACGTGGAAGACTATAAAGGGATTCAGTGCAACAAATACCGCGGCATTTACCCCCGACAAGATAGGAAGCTACAGTATAAAGATTGATGTCAAGGACAGTTCCGCTGCAACAGTATCTAAGACATTTACATTAAAGAGTATGGCAAAGCTTCTCTTAAACAATTCAAAGATAAGTGCCACAGAGGTGAATGTCGGAACAAAGGTAACACTTACGGGAGCTGCAAGTGAGGGAACGGGTTCTTATAAATATGCATTCTATTATAAGGAACCCTCATCAACTGCATGGAAAACACTAAAGAGTTTCAGTGCAGAAAATACCGCAGCATTTACACCCGATAAGATCGGCAGCTACAGTATAAAGATTGATGTCAAGGATAGTGCCGCTACAACAGTATCCAAGACATTTACATTAAAGAGTAAGGCAAAGCCCCTCGTAAACAATTCAAAGATAAGTGCAACAGAGGTAAAAGTCGGAACTAAGATAACGCTTACAGGTGCGGCAAGTCAGGGTACGGGTTCTTATAAATACTCGTTCTATTACAAAGAGCCTTCAACAACGGCATGGAAAACATTAAAAACCTTTAGTGAAGTCAAGACCGCAACATTAACACCAAATAAGGTTGGCACTTACGGTATCAAGATTGAGGTCAAGGATAGTGCGTCTACCGTGGTTGCTAAAACATTCACGCTGAAAAGTACGGCAAAACCCCTTGTGAATAATTCAAAAATCAGTGCTTCAAGCGTAAAAGTCGGTAATAGAGTAAGTCTTACGGCTGCGGCAAGTCAGGGTACGGGTTCGTATAAGTATGCATTCTACTATAAGACGTCGTCATCGGGCTGGAAAACAATCAAAAATTACAGTACTTCAAAAACGGCGACATTTACACCGAATAAAGCAGGTACCTATAGTATAAGGATTGATGTCAAGGATAGTGCAGGCACGGTTAAATCCAAAACCTTTACATTAAAGTGTTCTGTCAGTGCGCTTGTGAATAACTCCAAAATCAGTTCTTCAAATGTTAAGCTCGGTGCAAAGATTACCCTCACAGCTTCGGCAAGCGGTGGAACAGGCTCATATAAGTATGCTTTCTATTACAAGGCACCTTCAACCTCGTCCTGGAAAACCATAAAGAATTACAGTACATCAAAAAGTGCTTCATTTATTCCGAATAAAACAGGAAACTACAGTGTCAGAATTGATGTAAAGGACAATGCGGGTACGGTAAAATCCAAAACCTTCACAATAAAATCTACGGCAAAGCCTCTTGTAAACAATTCCAAAATAAGCACCAAAAGTGTAACTAAAGGAACAAAGGTAAAAATTACAGGCTCGGCGAGTGAAGGTACGAAATCCTATAAATATGCATATTATTACAAGGCACCATCCTCCTCAAAATGGACAACACTTAAAAATTACAGCACATCGAAGAGTGCAACATTCACCCCGAATAAAACAGGAACCTATAGTGTAAAGGTAAATGTCAAGGATAGTGCGGGAACGGTAAAAGCAAAGAGCTTTACCGTTAAGGTGGTAAAGGCTCTTGCAAACAGTTCAACGGTAAGTGCGAAAAGTGTAAAAGCCGGCTCAAAGCTGACACTCAGGGGTGCGGCAAGCGGAGGCACTTCTCCCTATAAGTATGCGTATTATTACAAAAAAACGTCCGCATCTAAATGGACAACAGCAAAGAATTTCAGCACATCAAAAAGTGTTTCGGTTACCTTTAAGTCAAAGGGTACCTATAATGTAAAAATAACAGTGAAGGATTCTACAGGGAAAACTGTTTCCAAATCCTATAAGATTACGGTTAAATAATACGCTAACGAAAGGGATGATGTAAATGAGGTTGAAATTTTCTGCCCGTGTGCTAAGTCTTATATTGTCATTTGCACTTCTCGTATCAATGTACGCCTTCCCGCCGACAGCGGCAGATGCTGTCGGCAGTGCGGATGTATTCAAAATAAGAATAACGGATGTCGTAAACGAAAATTCCCTTGCGGCGGATATATTTGACAAGCTTAATGAAAAGAGAGCATCGGCAGGTCTGCCGTCTTTGGAAATGAACAGTAGTATGCTCGATGAAACCATGGTAAGAGCTGCCGAGCTTACTATTGATACTTCAAAAAGGAATCTTGAGAATAAATCATATGACAATTCTTCAGGGTCAGGCAGTTATTGCTACGAGATGGTACTCAGAACAACAAGATTGACTGCTTCAAGTATTGTAACTCAACTTTACAACGATACCGCCAATTCGGCTGCATTATCAAGGAATTCCGCAATGAAAGTCGGTGTTGGTGTTGTCAATATAAACGGAGTAACAAGCACGAAATATGTATGTGTGAGATTTTCGGAAAAAAGCAGCGGCGGGACTTCCATGACCTCCGATGAGGTAAGAAAGCTCGGAGATGTCAGCAAGGACACGGTAGAAACCAGAGCAGCATACATCACGCTTAATGATCTTGTGGCTGTTGCGGATAAAACGGATATCGAAAACGGCTGTGTCACTATTCCGAAAGAAGAAACGAAAAGTCTTTTGTTCAGGGTTAAGAACAAGACATATAATAATTTTGTATATATCCGACCGTACAGTTGCAGGAGCAGTGCCAATACGGTAGCAAAAGATGAAGGCTACGGTATGGGTATGATAAAGGGACTGACAACGGGAACCGCAATAATTACAATGATGCTTCTGCACGCCGACGGCGGCACAAGCTATGAGGAAAAAGTTACCGTAAATGTGCCTGCGACTGAAGGCGAAGCACTTATGGAAACAAGTATCACACTACCCGCAAAATCCGGATATCTGTATCAGCCTGTGACGGGCAAAATAAGTGTTAAAAACGGCGTTGGACCGTATACCTATAGTCTCAGCTATACAATAAACGGGAAAAGATATGAAAACCGTAATACGACATTCAGCGGGGATACTTTCACTTTTACACCATATGAAGCCGGTACAAATACCATTACAGTTACCGCTGCAGGTGCTGACGGCAGAAATGCGGTCAGTGAACCGCTTACATATGATTGTGTTTTATCTATGGGCACGCTTACGCTGAAAGCGAGCAAGGATTATGTTGCACTCGGCAGTTCTGTCACAATTACCCCGTCTGTTGTTGGCGGTGCAGCACCCTTAAGCTATAAATATGCCTATAAAAACGGGGAAACAATACCCGGAAATTCTGATACCCTGACTCTGACACCCGATAAAAAGGGAAGCTATACCGTTGTTGCAACTGTTACGGACGCCTATCAGAGTACTCGTACCGCAGAGATTAGCTTTGAGGTGGTAGATCCGATCAAGGTATCGGTAACTGCCGATAATTATTATGTCGCGGTTAATGAAACATCAGTGTTGACAGCCTCTGCAACGGGCGGACATGGAAATATTTATTATCATTTCAGCTGTGACGATGAAAACGGAAAATTTGAACCGCGATATGCGACCGATAAGCTCGATGTCGGAAAATTCTATTCGAATGTTGCAGGTGAATATACCGTCACTGTTACGGCAAACGACGGATATAATAATACCGGAACGGCGAAGGCTGTTATATGTGTAGGACAGCCGCTTTACGTGAAACTCAAGGCTGAACCGATACTTGTGTCCGTAAATCAAAATGTAACGCTTACGGCGGAAACGACCGGCGGTTCGGGTGCTGTGAGCTGCAGCTATGCCTATGAAGACGGTACAAAGATATCCGGTACGGGGAAAACCGCAACGACCTCAAGATCGCAGGCAGGAAACTATAAGGTTATTGTTACGGCGACCGATGCCGGCAAGCATACAGCTAAGGCGGAAGCTCAATTTACTGTTTCGGATTCCCTTAGTGCCGTGCTTACATCATCAAAGGAAACCATAAATGTCGGAGATGCTGCCGTTCTGACAACTACAGTAGTAGGAGCATCCGAAACGGTGCAGTATTCGTTCAGCGGAGCATCGGGGCTTACGCCGAGCGGCAATAAGGTTACATTCAAACCCGCCGCAGCAGGAAACTATACAATAACGGTCAAGGTTACTGATGGCGGAAAGACCGCAACGGCAACAAAAATTATAAAGGTCAATCCGAAGCTTACGGTTACGCTTTCCTGTGATGACGGCGAAGAGGTTGAGTATGACAGCGGCAGTACGGAAACTGTATATTTCACGGCGACAGCACAGGGAGGAACCGAAAACAAAACCTATAAGTTTGTTTGCGACGGCGTAGAAACCGATACGGGAAGTCAGAATCATATAGCCGTAAATCTCAGCAGACCCGGAGATTTTACGGTTAAGGTTACCGTTACGGATGAAAACGGATATACGGCAAATGCTCAGGCAAGTGTGACTGCTGTTGAGGCTCTCAATTATCTTTCTTTGAGCAATAATGATGAAACTCAGATGGAACTCGGTGAATCAATGGAATTTACCGCAGGCTCAAGAGGAGGATATCAGCCTGTTACCTATACATTCCTGTGTAATGGCACGGACTGCAAAAATGGAGGAGAGTTTACCATAAACGGTAATAAAATGATATTCACACCCTCGGCTTCGGGAACCTATACGATGGGACTGAGGGCAACCGACCGTAAGGGAAATACAGCGAAAATCAACAGTATTAAAACAATAAAGGTTATTAGCGAGGCGGATAAACTCAAGGCAGCCGTAAGTGCATCGAGCAGCGAGGTTATTGCCGGAAACGCTGTCACATTTACAGTAAAGGCGAGCGGCGGTACAATGCCGTATAAATATACCTATAAATTTGATAGCAATTCGTCAACATCGACTCAAGCGACAAAGACATATTATCCGGGCAGTGTCGGAACACATACTCTTGAAGTAACTGTTACGGATGCGGAGGGCAATACTGCAATTGCCGCAGCGAAAATTGAAGCAGCCAATGCGGTTAAGGTCAGTCTTAGCGTTTCAAAGAGCAAGATAGTTATTGGTGAATCCGCAGTAATTACGGCGGATGCTACGGGAGGCTTCTCTCCGCTTACATATACTTTTACCGAAGCAAACGGAGCGAAATTTACCCAAACGGGAAATACAGCAAAATTTACTCCGACTGCTGCCGGAACATATACATTCAAGGTATATGCGGCGGATAAAAACGGCAACAAGAGTTCCGTGTCAAGCACTGCGATAACCGTTAAGGATAAGCTTACGGTAAGTCTTGCGGCTTCTCCGACAACTGTCGAGGTCAATTCCGCAGTTACTCTTAGAACCACCGTTACCGGGGGCTTCTCGACATACAAGTATCAGTATGCATATTCGGACGGAACGGTATTATCCGGAACATCCTCATCAATGACAATATATCCTGACAAGGCAGGAAAATATACAGTGACGGTAACCGTAACTGATACTGCAAATCATACCGCTGCGGCGACAGCAAGCTTTACGGTTACGGAAAAGCTTGAACTGACAGTTACAGCGGATAAGGAGATGATACTTGTCGGTGATAGGGCGGTAATAACAGCGCAGGCAACCGGCGGGTCATCGCTTTCGTATGACTTCACTTGTACGAGCAGCGGTGTTACAATAGAGAAAAGCGGAAACCGGGCAACTTTTACAGCGGCAAACAAAAATACAAGCGGCTACACTATAACTGTAAAGGTAACGGATAATAACAATGCAAAAATCACCGTATCCAAAACGATAAAGATAAAGGTTGCAAAACCGCTGACGGCTAACCTTTCTGCGAGTCCGACAACGGTCTATGCCGGCAGCCCTGTTACTTTGAGAGCATCGGCATCGGAAGGATTCGGAGGTGTTACCTATAAGTATAAATACAAGAACGGAGAGACAATATCCGGTACTGCAAGCTCTGCAACGGTAACTCCGTCAAAGGCAGGAAGTTATACGGTTGTTGTAACCGCAACCGATGCCGGAGGATACACCGCAACGGCTGAGGCAACATTTAATGCGATTGAATATACGGTTAAACTTACAGCCGCAAAAACGGGACCGTGTCCGGGTGAAACCGTGACAATTACCGCAGCGTCAGCAAACGGTGTATCCAACTCCACATATACCTTTGAGGATATACCGGAGCTTACTGTCATCGGTAAAGATACGGCGGTATTCAAATCGACTGCAATCGGAACATATACGATAAAAGTTACTGCCAAGGATTCCGCAGGTCATACGGCGACCGCTTCCATTAAGATGAATGTTGCCGTAAATCTCCGGTATGATTCAACCGTAACGATTAATGGCAAGGCTGTTGAGTATTCCGCTATTGCAGATGTCGGACAGAAGGTTGAGATCAGCGGCGGAGCAACCGGCGGTTCGGGTGATTACACATATTATTTCTATTATAAAGAAATAAATGATACGGCATGGTATGATCTTCATGTACCCCCTACAGTAAAGGACACTGCGATACAGTTTGATGTATCGGGTATCTACAATCTGATGGTTGTGGTTAAGGATAGTCACGGAAGAACCCAATCGGAAACATATACGATAACGGTTAAGGAATAAATATAAAAACAGCGGTCAGCCGTACTGTGTGATTAGGCACAGTACGGCTGATGTTTTTTACATAACCTGAATTTACAAATAAAAATCAGATATCCTCCGTAATTTGTCCGGAGGATATCTGATGGTGTTTAAGGTATTGTTTTGTATATTTACTGATGTTTACGTTTACGGAAAACCGATATAATAACTATTAATGCACAGAAAATCAGAACTATTGGGATAAATAATATTCCCGTTTCTCCTGTCTGAGGAAGATTATCGGTCGGATTGTCTGTACCGGTCGATACATCATTATTTCCGCTGCTTATTTCACTTTCTGTTGCAGGTTTGTCATTTGAAACTTCTGTTTCATCATCTGATACCTCACTTGATTTGCCTGTGTTTTTTACGATCTGATACACCGACAGGTGGTCGGTTGTAAATACATAGTAACCGTTTATGTACTCTGCGTTCATATCTGTTTTTGTACCGTTGTCCTTGACCCACATTACTTTGCAGTCCTTTGTATCGCAGGGAATGGAAATTTTTATTGTTCCGTCAGGCTGAACGGCTGCATTTTCGTCATTTATAAGGCTGATGTCATAGGAAGCGATAACATCGGGGTCTTTTGTCTTATCTACAGTGAGGGGATTTACCTTAAGTGCAACTCCGTCGGGTAGTACACCCTCAACAGTAATTTTGCTTTCGTCATCAATTATTTTAGTGACCGTATCGGTAACAGGCTCGCTGTCTAATGCAACAAAGGTTATACCGTTTTCTCGTGCGTATGTTTCTGCCGCAGAGCCGGTTACACCACGGATTATAATGTCTAAGCCTTTATACCAACTTGTATCGTAATCATAATATGTAAAAGCATCTGTACCTATCTTTTTAACAGTTTCGGGTATTGTTACTTCTGTTAATCCTTTACATTCGTAAAAAGCACCGGCAAGTATTTCAGTTACACTGTCAGGAATAATATATGCCCCCTGCTTGCCCCGAGGGTACTCCATTAGTACAGTTTTATTTTTATCAAACAATACTCCATTTTCATCGGAGGAGTAAGTTTTATTTTCTTTGCTTACATTAATGCTTGTCAGTTTCGGGAGTCCGGATGACCACCATTTTTCAAGACCACTGCCAATATTTATAGTTGTGATATTTTCACAACCGGTGAACGGTGTCTCGCCCAAAGCTGTAACATTGTCGGGGATATCTATGCTTGTCAATCCCGTACAATTTTGAAAAGCTATAGCACCTATATACGTAACGCCGTTTCCAATGTTTACTTTTGTTAATGATGTACAGTTGCCGAAAGTCCATTCCTTTATTTCTGTAACACTGTCGGGTATATCTATGCTTGTCAGTCCCTTACATCCCAAAAAAGCCGCATTGCCTATATTTGTAACGCTGTCAGGTATAATTATATTTTTCAAAGCCGTACAGTCCATAAATGCTCTGCTTCCTATAGTTGCAACACTGTCAGGGATAGTTATATTTGTCAAAGCCGTACAGCTCTCAAATGCATTGCTTCCTATACTTGTAACATAGTCCGGAATTATATAGTCGCCTTTTTTACCTGCGGGATATATTGTCAAAACAGATTTATCCTTGTTAAATAAAACTCCATTCTCATCGGATGAGTATTTTTCATTGTCTGAATCAACATTAATACTTGTCAGACCCGTACACTCGGAAAATGGAGAGCAACCTATGCTTGTAATACTTTTGGGTATCGTTATACTTGTAAGACCGCTGCAGTCACAAAATGCATAATCACCTATGCTCGTAACACCATTCTCTATCGTCAGTTTTTTCAGACCTGTACAATCAGCAAAAGCATATTCCCCTATACTCGTAACACTTCCGGGTATCGTTATGCTTGTAAGACTTGTACATCCCTCAAATGCACTATCCCCAATGCTCGTGACACTGTCAGGTATATCTATACTTGTTAGTTTTTCACATTCTGCAAATACACTACTGCCTAAACTCGTAATACTTCCGGGTATTGTTATGCTTGTAAGACCTGTACATCCTTCAAATGCGTCTTCCCCTATGCTCGTGACACTGTCGGGTATCGTTATGTTTGTCAGACCTGTACAGAAGCTGAATGCTCCGTATCCTATTTCCTTAACACTGTCGGGTATGTCTATACTTGTCAGTTCTTCACATCCCGAAAATGCTCCCCCTCCAATGCTCGTAACAGGTTTACCGATAATTTCCGAGGGAATGACAGCTTTTTTATCATCACCATAGTATTGTGTAATAGTTATACCTCCGGCATCATTTTCCTCCCATTCATATCCCGCAAATCCCGGATATACCTTCAGATCCTTATATCCTCCTGCAAGATAGTAATAATCAGGTGCGTCATTCTCGTCAACTGCTCCATCCTTTATTGCAAGAGGGTCATTTCTGTTTGTGTCAAGATATGCTGTGAATGAAACATGATTGCCTACCTTTACTTGGGATGCCGGAATGCCATAATTGTATTGACTGTTGTATGAGCCGTTCCTGCCGTCATAGTTTCCCCAACAGTCCGACCAATCTTTATTCAGACGGATTTTAAATTGTATGCCGCTTCCCTCTTTTGTTGGTTCACCGTCGCAATACCAATCTGCAATGTACTCTTCTTTGACATCAAATTCAATCTTTGCCTCCCATATGCCGTCGCCGTCGTCATCGTTCATGGGAATATCCGAATCCATTCCCCAGTTATCTGTGAAAACTCCGCAGACGCCCACCTGATTGTTTTTGATTTCTTCAATACTTGATACGGCAGATGCATAATTGCTGCCTGATGCCATAATAATGCTGCCGGTGATGGTTGAAACTGCAAGAGTGCAGGCTAAAATTTTCCTGCGATATATTGCATTTTCTTTTTTTAACATCTTCATTACCTCCGTATAATATCATTGTGTACATTTATATGAATGTACCAAAAATATTATACATCTAAATAAATGTAAAGTCAACACATTCGTATAAATGTATGTAAAATTATATCAGGGGTGATTACTATATTTATAAAACGCTTGAGGGACATAAGAGAGGACAGGGATCTGACGCAAAAGCAGGTTGCAGATTATCTTAAAATAACACAGCAGCAATACAGTCTGTACGAAAACGGAAAGCGTACACTGCCGGTTGATATGCTTATTGAATTGTCAAAGCTCTACGGTGTGAGCACAGACTATATTCTCGGACTTTCAAATGAATACAATATAAAAAATAATGTTAATATAAATTATGGACACATTACCATGAAATAG
>CANPXK010000044.1 GCA_947585965.1 uncultured Clostridia bacterium | reverse complement strand
ATATAAATGGAGAAGAAGCACATAAAGACCTTGAATCAGGCTAATCTTAAGGAGTCTGCTGCAAAGGGCGGCTGCGGAGAATGTCAGGCATCCTGTCAGTCTGCCTGCAAGACATCTTGCACGGTTGCTAATCAGAAATGCGAAAAACAGCAGTAAAATACCTTACCGAGTGAGGAGCTCCTATGCTGTCCGTTCGCTTTGTTTGCTGCGAGGGGTAAGTTTGTTTCCGCGGATATGAGTTTGCCTGTCGGAGTGCGTAAGACAGTATCGTGAGCGGCTCTGATGAGCCGCTCTTTAATTTTTTCTGTAGGAATTTTAATATGCTTAGGTTAATGCCTGTTTGTATTTTGAGTAAAGTATGGTTGAGCGATACATTGACTAAAGTGATATACTCATCACTTGATGTCTAAGTAAATATGCGGTCGAGCCATAAAGCCAATGCCTTGAGTACAGTAGTTACGAATTGAGAGCGGTGGCACACCGCTGATGTCTGAGTAAATATGCGGTCGAGCCATAAAGCCAATGCCTTGAGTACATTAATTACGAATTGAGAGCGGTGGCACACCGCCGATATAGGAATGGGGAAGAAGAATGATCCATAAATATAAGCTTAACGGTTATAATATATGCCTTGATGTTCATAGCGGTGCAGTGCATATACTTGATGATGCCGCTTATGATATACTTGATTATTGCGATGAAAATATGAAGAGGGACATACCCGAAAAAATATACACTGAGCTTGGCGACAGGTACGGAAAAGAGGAAATTGAGGAAACCTATGAGGCTTTGTATGAGCTTTTTGAAATGGGACAGCTTTTTTCTCCGGATGATTATGAGAAATTTGCCGATATGATGACTAAGGCTCCCGTAAAATCAATGTGTATAAATATTTCCCACGACTGCAACCTTCGCTGCGAATATTGCTTTGCCGCAAAGGGTGATTTCGGACAGGGAAGATGTCTTATGCCGCTTGAAACAGCAAAAAAGGCTATTGATTTTATCATAGCAAATTCCGGTACAAGAAAAAATCTTGAGGTGGATTTCTTCGGCGGCGAACCGCTTATGAATTTTGACGTTGTAAAAAAGACTGTTGAATATGCAAGAGGCTTAGAGGATAAGTATAATAAGAAATTCAGGTTTACAATTACGACAAACGGACTTCTGCTTGATGATGACAAGATAGAATTTATAAATCGCGAGATGAATAATGCGGTGCTGTCGCTTGACGGAAGAAAGGAAGTCAATGACAGACTCAGAGTTACTCCTAACGGAAAGGGAAGCTATGATACAATTGTTCCGAAATATCAGAAGCTCGTTGCCGGCAGAGGAGATAAGGATTATTATATCAGGGGTACGTTTACAAAATATAATCTTGATTTTACGGATGATGTACTTCATATGCATAGTCTTGGCTTTGATCAGCTTTCGATTGAGCCTGTGGTATCCGACCCGAAGCTTGATTATTCAATAAAATATGAGGACCTGCCTGCTGTTTTCAAGGAATATGAGAGGCTTGCGGAAAGTATTATAGAATCAAGAAAAAAGGGAGATTATTATAATTTCTTCCATTTCATGATAGATCTTAATCAGGGACCTTGTGCGATAAAACGTCTGAGAGGCTGCGGCTGCGGAAATGAGTATGTTGCGGTTACACCACAGGGGGATATCTATCCCTGTCATCAGTTTGTCGGAAATGAAGATTATAAAATGGGTAATCTCCATGACGGGACATTCGACACCGATATGAAAAAAATGTTTGCAATGTCAACGGTTTATACAAAAGAAAATTGTAAGGACTGTTGGGCAAAATTCTACTGCTCCGGCGGCTGCAATGCAAATAATTTTCAGTATGAGGGAAATATCAGGAAATCGCATAAAACATCATGTGAGCTTGAGAAAAAGCGTCTTGAGTGTGCAATTATGATAAAGGCTGCACTTGCGGAGTCCGGCGATGATAATCCCTGTGACGGCGAAGACTGTATAGGCTCATGTCTGTGAGGGTTAATGCCTTGCCGCCTTTGAAAATTTATCAAAATCTCAAAAAAGAAGGCGGAAAAGGTATTGACAAGCGGTTATGAATGTGTTATAGTATGTTGGTAAAACAAAGTAAAGCTTGGCTTTCACCTGTGGGGTATCGTCTGTTACGGGTCAATAGTTATTTGATTCCTTGTTTTCGGGGGTTATGTATGCTATTTGGTGCACGGACGGTCGGCGACGGTTCGTGCTTTATTTTTGTTATATTGTTTTGGAGGTGCTTTACAATTAGCAAGCAGGAAATTCAGATTAATGATGAAATTCGTGATAAGGAAATCCGTGTTATCGGCTCGGACGGCGCACAGCTCGGTATAATGTCTTCTTCAAAAGCTCTCAGTATGGCGGAAGCCGCTAACCTCGATCTTGTGAAAATAGCTCCGCAGGCTCAGCCGCCTGTATGCAAGATTATGGATTACGGAAAGTATCGCTTTGAGCAGGCTAAGAGGGAAAAGGAAGCAAGAAAAAACCAGAAGGTTGTTGATGTCAAGGAGATAAGGCTTTCTCTTAACATTGATACACATGACTTTAATACCAAGCTTAACCATACTCAACGATTCATAAAGGGTGGAGATAAGGTGAAGGTGTCCATACGCTTCAGAGGAAGAGAAATGGGACATCCGGAACTCGGAACAGAAATCATGAATAAATTCGCAGAGGCTTGTCAGGAGTTTGCTGTTATTGAAAAGCCTGCAAAGCTTGAGGGACGTAATATGCTTATGTTCCTTGCACCTGGGCACAACAAATAAAAGAAAACCAAGGAGGAATTTAATATGCCTAAGATTAAAACACACAGCGGAGCAAAGAAGCGTTTCAAACTGACCAAGGGCGGTAAGGTGATTCGTGCACACGCTAATAAGAGTCATATACTCAACAAAAAGACAACAAAGCGTAAGAGGGGTCTGAGAAAGACTGCCGTTGCCGATAAGACAAATGTGGCAGCAGTAAAAAGACTTATTCCTTACAAATAATTTATATCGGTCAATTTGCGTTTATTAATCAAGATTATCGGAGGTATATAGTATGGCTCGTGTAAAGGGTGCGTTGGCAACACGCAAAAGAAGAAAAAAGGTTTTAAGGCTCGCTAAGGGCTATTGGGGTGCAAAAAGCAAGCACTTCAAGATGGCTAAGGAAGCCGTTATGAAAAGCGGTAATTACGCTTATATCGGAAGAAAACAAAGAAAACGTGATTTCAGAAAATTGTGGATCACAAGAATTTCCGCAGGTTGCAAGGCTAACGGTATAAACTATTCTACATTTATGAACGGTCTTAAGAGGGCAGGCATAACACTCAACAGAAAGATGCTCTCCGAGATTGCCGTTGCCGATCCGGAGGCTTTCACAGCTCTTGTTGAGAAGGCAAAGGCAGCTCTTTGATTCGGACGGATTATCTACGCTCAGGCATTGCTTGGGCGTGATTTTTTTAGCAGGGGGGTGAGAATATATGCTGTGCATGGAATTGCCTCAGATTATGTGGTTTGAAAATGATAATGACTATACCGAGTGCGATGATTTGTTTCATTATATCATTCTGCCCGATACGGAAGAAAAGACCATGACCGTTAAAATATGGCACGGGGAATATTGCTATGCAAAAAGCAAGGATAATGTCGTATCGGAGCGAACATTCATGATGACAAATGAGGGCAGAAGTGAAATGATAGAATATATCCGCAATGAGGACAGCGAATACCGCAAATAATTATTCCGGGAGAGGTTTTAATATGAAAAAATGTATTACAGCCGTATTGGTACTGATATCCGCTCTGAGTATTGCAGGATGCGGAAATAACAGTAAGAACGAGGTGACGGAGGAATCGACTGCTTCGCTTTCGACACAGGCTCCTGCTGAAAGCTCCGAAGATTCGGGAACTGAGGCTATAGGATATGAAACGGAAAGCGTTGAGGAGTCAATATATATAAGTGACGACCCGAACGAATATGTAAAATATCTGGGACAATGGCTGCCGACCGGCGGTGAAAGCTGCGTTATGGAAATAACTTATCCCGATGATAAGGAGTACAG
The DNA here is from genome assembly GCA_947585965.1 of uncultured Clostridia bacterium. Taxonomy (GTDB): domain Bacteria; phylum Bacillota; class Clostridia; order Oscillospirales; family Acutalibacteraceae; genus UBA1213. The sequence goes on along the minus strand of CANPXK010000044.1, from coordinate 14,267 downwards.
TATAACAATCAGTTGTAATGATGCCGGTTTTATGACCGAGTGGATGCTTACGGGAGTTTTTGAGGCGGAAAACGGTGGAATACACTATACAGGCTCTGTCAAGGAAAAAATGTCGGACGGAACGGAGCAGACAAGAGATGACTGCGAGGGATTTTTGAGACTCGGCGAGGATGGTCTTATGAAATGGAGAGATTCAAAGGACAACCGGGGAAGCGGATTTATGTTCAAAAGAACAGACACATGATACTGTAAGGGAGAGGGATATTAATGATAAAGAAGTATATTTTCGGAAACCCGATAGAAACGGGAGCAGTAACTGCAAATATTGAACCCTGTGAGGGTGTAGTTGAACATTTCAATGAAATTGAAACCGATGAGGGCATCATATTTAATTATGCAATGCATAAGGAGGATATTGTGTACGGTCTTGGGGAGGCTAACAGGGGTATGAATAAAAGAGGCGGTATATATCGCAGCTTTTGTACGGATGAGCCTAATCAGACAGAGGAAAAGCAATCCTTTTACGGTGCACATAATTTTATGGTAATTACGGGAATAATAAGCATGGGTATTTTTGTTGACTGCCCCGGGGAGGTATGCTTTGATATAGGCTATACCGCTTCGGATATGCTTAATATCAGACTTGAAAGCAAGGATTTTGTCATATATATAATAGAGGGAAAAAATGCCTATGATATAGTAAAACAATTCAGGGGTATGACAGGAAGAAGCTATATTGCGCCGCGCTGGGCATTCGGCTACCAGCAAAGCCGCTGGAGCTATATGAATGAGGATGAGATACGTGAGGTTGTAAAAAAGCACCGTGAAAATAATATTCCGCTTGATGCCGTTTATATGGATATTGATTATATGGAGAGATATAAGGATTTTACGGTAAGCAATGAGGCATTTCCCGATTTTACGCAGTTTGTAAGGGAGATGAGGGAAAACGGAATAAGATTGGTTCCCATTATAGATGCAGGTGTGAAAATTGAGGAGGATTACGATATCTATGAGGAGGGAAAAGAAAAAGGCTATTTCTGCAAAAGAGCGGACGGAAGTGATTTTGTCGCGGCAGTATGGCCCGGAAAGACACATTTTCCCGATTTCCTCAATCCCGAAGCAAGAAAATGGTTTGGCTCAAAATATAAGCGTCTTACGGACTGCGGAATAGAGGGCTTCTGGAATGATATGAACGAGCCTGCGATGTTCTTTACCGAAGAGGGTGAGAAGAAAGCAAAGCAGCTTGTCAGCGACTTTGATTTCGATGCAAACAGTCCGCATAAATTCTTTGAATTGGGCGGAACAATAATGGGTCTTGCAAACAGGGCGGAGGATTATAAGAATTTCTACCATAATATTGACGGTAAACAAATACGCCATGATAAGGTTCATAATATCTACGGTGCAAATATGACAAGGGCGGCAGGAGAAGCCTTTGATGAAATTTCACCCGATAAAAGATTGCTCATGTTTTCCCGTGCATCATATGCGGGAAGCCACAGATACGGCGGTATATGGACAGGTGATAATCAGTCATGGTGGAGCCACCTTCTTATGAATATCAAAATGATGCCCTCCCTCAATATGTGCGGATTTTTATACAGCGGTGCCGATATCGGAGGCTTCGGCAGCAATACCACAAGGGATCTTCTTATGCGTTGGCTCGGCTTCGGTATATTTACTCCTCTTATGCGTAACCACTCCGCAAAGGGTACACGAAGACAGGAATGTTATAACCTCGGTGATACGGAGGATTTTGCAAATATCATTTCGATACGCTACAGCCTTATTCCTTATCTCTACAGTGAATATATGAAGGCTTGCCTTAATGATGATATGCTTTTCAAGCCGCTTTCTTTTGAATATCCCACAGACAGTTTTGCACCCGGAGTAGAGGATCAGCTTATACTCGGAGAAAGCCTTATGCTTGCACCTATATATGAACAGAATGCCCATGGGAGATATGTATATCTTCCGGAGGATATGCTTCTTGTTGTATTCCGCTCATCGTCTGTACGCCGATATAAGGTGCTGCAGAAGGGTATACACTATATCACGGCGGATGTTAATGAAGTGCCTGTCTTTATACGCAAGGGAAAGCTTCTGCCGCTTTGTAGGACGGCACAATGTACCGATGAACTCGATACATCAATGTTTGAGCTTATTGCCTATACCGATGATGAGATTAAGTACATTATGTATGAGGATGACGGTATTTCAAAGGATTATGACAATAAGGACAATTATATTCCGTTTGAGATAAAAAGAGTGGACGGCATTCTTGGTGCGACTTCGCCTAAAACCATAGTAAAGCTTTCGTTATTCGGACAGAATGATTGATAAATTCTGTAATTAAATGGATTAAATTTGTTTTTACTATTGAAAAAATTGCCAAAATAGTATAAAATATACTTTGTAAGCTTGTGCGTAATTTTAGTTCGTAAAATTGCGGTGCAAGGATTATGCTCATGTAAAAAAGGAATTTATGGTGGGCAATAAGCAGACATTTCAGGGCAAGGGTTCCGGCGGATGAAGGGATTTTCTTTGAAAATGTGTTCCGTACGGGTATTGCCGCAGGAAAAGAAACTGACTGCAAATTTAGTGCAGCCTTGAGCTGCCGGAAAGGGTGTAAATTAAATGAACTATCTTAACAAGAAAACTGTTGAGGATATTGATGTAGCAGGCAAGAGGGTGCTTGTCCGCTGCGACTTCAACGTACCGTTTGATGGTGAGGGCAATATCTCGGATCCGAAAAGAATTGATGAGGCTCTCAAAACAATTAAGTATCTTATCGACCATAAGGCAAAGGTAATTCTTTGCTCACACCTCGGTCGTCCGAAGGGCGAGTTCAATATGAAGTATTCTCTCGCTCCCGTTGCGGCTTACCTTTCAAAGGCTCTCGGTTTTGAGGTAAAGATGGCTTCCGATGTTGTAGGCGAAAGTGCAAAGAGTATAGCCGCTTCTCTTGAGGACGGAGAGGTTGAGCTTATTGAAAATGTACGTTTCCATAAGGAAGAGGAAAAGAACGATCCCGAGTTTTCAAAGCAGCTTGCTTCACTTGCTGAGATTTATGTAAACGACGCTTTCGGAACAGCTCACAGAGCTCATGCTTCAACAGCAGGTGTTGCTGATTATCTCCCGGCTGTATGCGGTTATCTCATTCAGAAGGAAATTACCGTTATGGGCGGTGCGCTTGAGAATCCGAAAAGACCGTTTGTGGCAATTCTCGGCGGTGCAAAGGTTTCCGATAAGATCGGCGTTATAACAAATCTTCTCGATAAGGTTGATACGCTTATCATAGGCGGCGGTATGGCTTATACCTTTATGAAGGCTCTCGGTTATTCAACAGGTACGTCAATATGTGAGCTTGACAAGGTTGAGCTTGCTAAGGATATAATGACAATGGCTAAGGAAAAGGGTGTAAACTTCCTTATCCCCGAGGATACGGTTGTCGGTAAGGAATATAAGCCCGATACAGAATATAAGACAGTTCCATCCGATCAGATCGAGGATAACTGGATGGGTCTTGATATCGGTCCTAAGACAAGAGAAAAGTTTGCAAATGCTCTTGTCGGCGCAGGTACTGTTGTATGGAACGGTCCTATGGGCGTTTCCGAGTGGGAAAACTTTGCTGCCGGTACTATTTCGGTTGCTAAGGCGGTTGCCGAAAGCGGAGCTATCTCAATAATCGGCGGCGGTGACTCTGCTGCTGCTGTTGAAAAGCTCGGTTATGCCGACAGAATGACTCATATATCAACGGGCGGCGGAGCTTCTCTTGAATTTCTCGAGGGCAAGGTACTTCCGGGTATTGCCGCTCTTAATGACAAAGACTGATTAATGCATAAATCATAATGCGTGCAGCATAATGTTCTGCTTTATTCAGAAACAGAGGTTTTTTGATGACGGGGTAGGGCGGTGCTCACCCCGTTATTTTATTAATAAAGAATAGAGGTAATTAAAAATGAATAAGGAACTGAGACAGGCTATAATTGCCGGTAACTGGAAGATGAACAAGACCCGCCCCGAGGCTAAGGCGCTTATCGAGGAGCTTAAGCCTATTGCGGAAAAGGCAGCGTGCGGAGTTGTTATTTGTGTGCCGTTTACTAACCTTGAAACAGCCGTTGAGCTTACAAAGGGTACAAATATCAAGGTCGGTGCGGAGAATGTACATTATGAGAAGAGCGGTGCATTTACAGGTGAAATTTCCGCCGATATGCTTACGGAAATCGGCGTTGAATATGTTATTATAGGTCATAGTGAGAGAAGACAGTATTTCGGTGAAACCGATGAGACTGTAAATAAGAGAACAAAGGCGGCTCTTGCGGCAGGTCTTAAGCCTATTGTATGCGTAGGTGAGCTTCTTTCCGAGCGTGAGGCAAATATTACCGAGGAGGTTATATCAAGACAGATAAAGCTTGACCTTGCGGGTATATCTGCCGAGGATATAAAGAAAACCGTTATTGCCTATGAGCCGGTATGGGCTATCGGTACAGGCAAGACAGCTACCGCTGAGCAGGCTGAGGAGGTTTGCGCATTTATACGTGCGGCTCTTGCAAAGCTTTACGGTCAGGCTGTTGCTGATGCGGTTACAATACAGTACGGTGGCTCAATGAATCCGAAAAATGCGGCAGAGCTTCTTGCTCAGAGCGATGTTGACGGCGGACTTATAGGCGGTGCTTCACTTAAAGCTGCCGATTTCGGCGTACTTCTTGAAGAAGCAAGCAAATAATCACCGGCATGGAGTGATACTGCCCTCTGAGAGTGGCAAATATATTATGCAAATGAGGTAATGAAATGAAAAAACCTTTGATTCTTATGATTCTTGACGGCTTTGGTATCGGAACAAATTACGGCAATGCTATACGCACGGCGAAAAAGCCTAATCTTGAGCATATTTTTTCAACAAATCCGTGGTGCCTGATAGCTGCGTCCGGTATGGACGTAGGACTTCCCGACGGTCAGATGGGAAACAGTGAGGTAGGTCATACAAATATCGGTGCAGGACGTGTTGTTTACCAGGAGCTTTCAAGAATAACCAAGTCGATCAGGGACGGAGATGTTCTTAAAAATGAGGCTCTTGTCGGAGCAATGAAAAATGCGGCTGAGGATGGAAAAACACTTCATCTTATGGGACTTCTTTCGCCCGGCGGGGTTCACAGCCATATAAATCATCTCTATGGACTGGTTGAAATGGCTAAGACGATGGGCGTTAAGAATGTGTACATCCATGCATTTCTTGACGGACGTGATGTTCCCCCGTCAAGTGCAAAGGACTATGTAGAGGCTTGTCAGAAAAAGCTTGATGAGATAGGCGTGGGCAAAATAGCTACGGTATCCGGTCGTTATTATGCCATGGATCGTGATAATAACTGGGAAAGAGTTGAAAAGGCCTATGCCGCCCTTGTTTACGGAGAGGGTGAAAAGGCGGATAATGCCGTTGAGGCAGTAGAAAAGTCCTATGCAAAAGGTGTCACGGATGAATTTGTTCTGCCGACCGTATGTATAGAGGGTGCTGAAATCAAAAGCGGAGATTCTGTTATTTTCTATAATTTCCGTCCCGACAGGGCAAGACAGATAACACGTACACTTGTCGATCCCGACTTCAAGGGCTTTGTGAGAAGGAACGGTATGTTCCCGCTCAATTATGTCTGCATGACACAATATGATGCAACAATGCCGAATGTTGAGGTTGCGTTCAAGCCGGAGAGTCTTGTAAATACATTTGGCGAGTATATCTCCCAAAAAGGACTTACACAGCTCAGAATTGCCGAAACCGAGAAATATGCTCATGTTACATTCTTCTTTAACGGCGGTGTTGAAACCGTAAGCGAGGGCGAGGACAGGTGTCTTATTCCCTCACCGGAGGTTGCGACCTTTGATCTTAAGCCGGAGATGAGTGCATATGAGATAACGGAAAATGTTATCGAGAGAATAGAAAGCGGCAAGTATGATGTTATCATATTGAATTTTGCAAACTGCGATATGGTAGGTCATACGGGTGTATTTGAGGCTGCCGTCAAGGCTGTTGAGGCTGTTGACGATTGTGTAGGACGGGTTGTCAAGGCTATAAAGAAGATGGACGGTATAGCGCTTATCACAGCCGACCACGGTAATGCGGATAAGATGCTTGATGAGAACGGCGAGCCGTTTACCGCACACACAACAAACCTCGTTCCGTTTGCTGTTGTAAATCATCCCTGTGAGCTGCGTGACGGCGGAAGGCTTGCGGATATAGCTCCGACCATGCTCAAGCTTCTGGGACTTCCAAAGCCCGGGGAAATGGATGGAGAAAGCATTATAAAATAATAAAAAATTCTTATGACCGTGGTAATTTCCGGATAACAAAATTCATGCCCGACCGTAACAGCTTTGTTTGTTATGGTCGGGCATGGGATTTATTTGGAGTTTTCGGATTCCTTTGAAGTCCAATCAACATCAATTATCGTTTCAAATGCATTTACGGCAGCCTCACTGTCGGGCGCAATGGCTACAAAAACATAAGGATATTTTATGTCTGTCCGACTTTTGCTTATAATTGAATATGCATTGTCACCAAGACTTTTATAGGTATTGGTTTTTTCCGCTATATAGTCGTTTATGACCTTTGTAAGCTGTTCTTCCTTGTCTTTTGAGGAAAGCCTGAAGCACGCTATTTCGGTAAAATTATCCGAACGTGTAGAAATGTACAATGAAGAATCGTCAACCGTTCCTTCGGGGATATCGTAATATTTGGAAATATTCGAGGCGGATATTTCCGAAAGGTTTTCATAATTCATTTTTTTGACTACCATAGATGTTATTTGCGATACAGTGTACTCAGTCTTTTCTTTTTTTTCGGTTCCGAGCAATGAAACGGTTAAAAAAGACAATGCGGACGATATAATTAAAATTATTGCGATTAACAGTATAGTAAGTGCAATATTACTTTGTTTCTGTTTTGTACTTTTCAAGCTCCTCACCTCACAACTTGTAATTTTATATAAAAAATGACTTAATCCTCTGATTATTATATAATTTTTCAACTGATAATGCAACTACAATCTTGTAACAGTTATGACTTAATTATATCATTACGGGTGTTTTTGTAATTCTCTTAAAAAAACAAATAATGTGGTAAAATGATGTGTCTTAAAGGTAAAAGGTGCGAAAAAACAAGGGACTCCGTCCGAGTCTATAAAAAAACTCGATACGAAGTTCCCGAAGAGAAGAATAAAAGTCCGCCTAACCGTATTCAGCCAATTATAACCTGCCTACGAAAATAGCAGGTGGGTATCCTCCCCATGATTTCATACTCCCTTCGTCCGCATAGCGGGAGGTCTGAAGTCCACCACAGGAGCCGGATTCCCGATTTAAGGGTTGTAGGGTTATATGAGGCCGTTATACGTATCAGGCAGACGATTTAACCAAAAATATCCGACATCTTACAGCTATCATTATACAACATTTATATTAAAAAATCAATAGTTAATTGAAAAATATTATATTTTTATTATTCGAGCATTTTATCAAAATTATCCTCAAAGATTTCGGAAATTTCATCAAGCAGCTCCTCGTCTTCTATTTCTGCAAGCTGAGGTTCACCGTTTTCGTCCTCGACAGCCTCAAAAATCATATACGTGCTGCCGGATTCAATATCCTGTTCCGGAAGATCGAAGGTTGGCATGAGGGCATAATAATGACCGTCCTTATAGTCGATTTCATCGAGGACTTCAAATTCGTACTCATTTCCTTCCTCGTCAAGAAGCGATATAAGATCAACCTCGTCTGCTTCTTCATTATTTGTTATTTTGTCATTTTCGCTCATAATAACAGCTCCGTTCACTAAAACTTTTTTCGGGATATATACATTTCCGGTAAACTACCTTTATCGGGATGTATGTTTATCACCGCTTACCAACTATTTTATACTTATTTTACAGATAAGTCAATAGCTAACATAATTTTGTAAAAATTTAAATCCGCACGCCGCAATGTTATCGTAGTTTAAAAAATATCGCTCCTGAAATGCTTTGTTATATATGAATATATATCCGTACATAATGGTCGTGCTCTATTGTTATAATTATGATGGTATAAACCTTCTTATACCAATTATAAAAAAATAAATTTTTTTAAAAAAGTTTAAAAAAACTATTGACATTCTACAAAAAGGTGGTATAATAATATCAAGATAACAAACCGAAGGGAAATCATAGAATGTATGGTGCTTCGGATGCATCTAATCCACGAAAGGAGGCAAGCTCCGATGGGCGATATAGAACCAGTTTTTTCAGGTACCCCCGGTGCCTCTTGGTGCGAGGTCTTCGACAGGGAGAAGACAATCTGAGATTGATTTTTCGGGCGAGAGTCAGGACAGCCCCGTTTGGCTTAGCAGGCGGCAACGGTCAGTGACAGCCCAGAGCTTTAGGTATTTAACCGCAGATTTTCGGTAGTTCTTTGAACTGTATGAAGGTGCCTGACGATGACGGTCAGCGGTTTGCGTGTTTTGGTGCGACCGCAAGGGCGGCTTTGTATCAAGAAACTACAATTGAATAGACACCTCGTTGTTTCAGCATAAGATTTTATTTCGTAGGTGTTGTAACCGAACGGCACACGGTATTCCCATTAGGTTGGGTATGTGCCACAGGCTGAACAAGTATTATGTACCGTCGGCTCGAGTGATGTGCGGCGATTGCTGTCAGCGAATGGTTTGCGGAGTGATTTGGTGTTCATGTCCGTTGCGAGGTTTGTATTGAAGGTTATGGATCGTTCGCTGTATAGGGATTTGTTTGTACATATCGGGTACAGATAGGTTAATCGCAGGTTTTGCTTATAAATAAAATTTATAGAGTTAGGACTGTATCCAATGTAATATTCAGCTTTTGAGCTTTTGCTCACGGTTAATTTATAAGTCAGGATTGATTCCGATGATTATTTAGGTTTGATAGTAATTACTCATTTCTCCTATATTTTCACCCCCGGCAGCAGCAGCTGTCGGGGGTGAAGCTTTTTATTGTTTTTCGAGTATTTCTTCAAGCGCTTTTGCAAGCTGATCCGGGCAGGATGTACCCTTGCCGTTACAGTTGATATTTTTGCAGCGTTCTATGACATCCTCTGCTTTCATTCCTCTTACAAGGGAAGAAATGCCCTGCGTGTTTCCGTTGCAGCCGCCGTTAAATACAACATTCTTCACAATACCGTCTTCCAGTTCGATTTCTATCGAACGCGAGCAGGTGCCTTTTGTTTTATATACTGTTTTCATATTGATTATTCTCCTTTAAAAAAATCAAAAAAGACCGATGCCGCAATGCACCGGTCTTATGGTCAATCAGTCGCTTGTATAGGGAAGAAGTGAAAGATATCTTGCACGCTTGATAGCAACTGTGAGGTCACGCTGGTGACGTGCACAGGTACCCGTTACTCTGCGAGGAAGAATTTTTGCTCTCTCAGAAATAAAACGACGAAGTCTTGATATATCCTTATAGTCGATTGCTTCTACTTTATCTACACAAAAAGCACAGACCTTTTTACGACCCTTACGACCGCCTCTGCGGTTATCTCTCTCGACTCTCTCAGCCATCTGAAGTTCCTCCTGTTCTTAAAAATTAAAAGGGTAGATCCTCATCCGAAGGCATCTCCGTAAAATCTCCCGTGTCACCCTGCGAATATGCGGTGACGGGGGGATTGCCTGACGGTGCCGATGAATAGGACTGCCGGTTATAGCTGTTTCCTCCGCTGTAAGAAGAATCACGTTTTGGTTCACAAAACTCAACGTTGTCCGCAAATACATCAAATGTATAACGCTTGGTTCCGTCCTGAGCCGTATATGAGCCTGTACGGATTGAGCCTGTGATTGCGATGCGCTGACCCTTTGCAAAATATTTGCATACAAACTCCGCTGTCTGTCTCCATGCAACAATACTGATAAAATCGGCTTGCCTTTCCTCGCCCGCTTTTACATACTGGCGGTCTACCGCTATGCTGAATCTTGTTGTTGCTATTCCCGACTGTGTATGACGGAGTTCCGGATCCGCAGTGAGTCTGCCCACTAAAGACACATTATTCATTATGACACACCCTCCTTAATCACGCTTCCTTCTTAACGATCATTGAGCGGAGAATACCGTCTGTTATCTTTGCAACTCTGTCGAGTTCTGCCGGGAAAGCGGGTTCTGACTTGAAGTTAAAGAGAACATAGTAAGCATCAGTTTCCTTGTTGATAGGATAGCTGAGTCTTCTTTTACCCCACTCGTCTACGCTTTCAACGGTAGCATTCTTCTCTATAAGAGCCTTGAACTTGTTGACGGTTTCGACCACAGCGTCCTCACCCTGTTTCAAAGAAACAACGAATACAGCCTCGTAAGAATTAATAACTGCCATTTTCTGCACCTCCTTCTGGACTTTTGGCTCCCGTGGGAGCAAGGATTATGTAGTTACTTGTTACATAACAGATTGATTATAGCATTGATATTGTAAAAAGTCAAGGACTAATTTTACAGGTGAATAATTTGAAAGCAAAAAGTAAATTCTGATAATTGCGGCAATCTGATGTAATATAGGGGATTGACTTTTGTGAAGACAGTATAGTCAGCTTACAGACAAGGGAATTTCCATGGAAATCGAAATCCCGATATATCCTGAGCAGGAGGTGAAGGCTGTATGGGCAGGAAAATGCGGTTATTTACAAAAAACATCTGAGCTAAAGATTGGTTTATGATATATGATAATGTTACAATGTAACAGACGTGTAACAAAAATGTAACTACAGATATAGATATAGAGATAGATATAGAGATAGATATAGATATATATTTTTGTGCGTTTGAATTGATTTTCGAGCATAGGGGAGGTAGTGTAAAATAAAAACTGCCGCATAAAATGACCGGGATTTTATGCGGCAGCTTTAATGTTGGCGGATTATGGCGTGAAAATACTTCCTTGAATGGTTTTTGAAACCTCAACCTTGACAGGCTTTTCACTTCCGTCGGTCGGGTGCATATGTACGCTTTGCACAAGACCGATTCCAAGATACAGACAGGCAGCGGACGATCCTCCCGAACTGAAAAACGGCAGCGTGATACCGACAACAGGCAGAAGTCCGAGTACCATTCCTAAATTTATTACGACCTGTGTTATTATCAGTGAAAAAAAGCCTATACAGATATTCTTTCCGAGAAGATTGCATGATTCTCTTGATGTTCTCAGCGTTTTGAATATCATGAGCACAAAAATCAGCAGTATAGCAATGCAGCCGATAAATCCCAGCTCCTCCCCGGCAACCGTGAAAATAAAATCGTTTTCCTGATACGGAACCATATTTTTTTCCACTCTCGGACCTTCAAAAAGTCCTTTTCCCGTGATTCCTCCCGAAGCAATGGATACCTTGCCCTGATATTGCTGCCAGCCGTAGGTTTGCAGCATTTCGTCATCATTCGAGAATAAAAGCAGAAGTCTGTTCTGTTGGTCGGAATTCATAATTCGTGTCCATAAAAACGGGGCTGCGGCAATAATGGCAACGAAAAGTGCGATAAAATATCTTAGCTGAACACCCGCAGCAAATGTCATTATGAAAAACATGAACACAAATACCAACGCTGCCCCGTCATCGCCCTGCATATGTATAAGACCTATCGGTATACCGGCATGGATCAACAGAGTAATCACTCCGATAAAGCTATGAAGCTTATCTTTTTCCGCAAGATACGAAAGGTGCTTTGAAAATGTCACAATAAAGCATATCTTTGTCAGCTCGGACGGCTGAAATGTAAGTCCTCCGGGAAGAAGGATCCAACCTACATCATCGGTACCGGCTATCTGTATTCCTATGAAAAATACCGCGGCGGTAAGGGCGAGTGCCACTCCTCCGATAAGCCACCAGCATTTCGCTATGAAGTTGTAATCCATAAGTGATACGATAACCGCCGCTATATATCCGATGCCTACAGCCATAAGCTGTGAACGCAGAAAATTAACATCACCGCTGCGCTGCTGACTTGCTATGAGGATACATCCGTATATGCTCGCTGTCAATGTTATAAGCCACAAAAGCTTATCCGTGCGTCTGAAATAATCCGCAATACCCGAAAAAATTCTGTTTATAATAAACATCCCCCTTGAAAATACAAATTTCCCTGAAACGTAAGAAAGCGTAAGTGTGCGGGTTTTTCTTTTGTTATTATATATTGAATTATTCAAAATTTCAATAGCTGAATGATGTCGGATCAGCCGACTTTATATAAAATACGGGCGAAAAATTATGCATAAATAGGTATTGACAAAATATTGGTAATGTAGTATAATAGTCCGGTAAGTGTAAAGCGTAAAGCTTTACAGAAACAGCTTCAAGGGAGCTTTAACAGGGTGCATAATAGGGGGCGTGAAAAATGGCTAAGGATATGAAAGTTGCATTTCTGCTCGATTTCTACGGCGATTTGCTCACCGAAAAGCAAAGGGATTCTCTTGAGTTTTACTACAATGACGATTTATCCCTCGGAGAAATAGCGGCAAATCTCGGTATTTCACGACAGGGGGTAAGGGATAACATAAAGAGAGCGGAGGCTGTTCTTTTTGAAATGGAGGATAAGCTCGGTCTTGCGGAAAAGTTTTCCGAGATCAGAAAAAGGCTCCGATCCGTAAGAACGGCTGTTGATGTTATAGATCGGAAAAATATGAGGATATACCGCTCCGATGAAATAAATGAAAGTATCAAGCTGATACTGTCGGAGCTTGACAGGCTTGATAAGCTTAATGAATGATGAGGGGTGAAGCAGTTGGCATTTGAAGGACTTTCGGAAAAGCTCAGTGCTGCGTTCAGGAAGCTTCGCAGCAAGGGAAAGCTTACAGAGGATGATGTAAAGAGTGCTATGAAGGAGGTGCGTATGGCACTTCTGGAGGCCGATGTAAACTATAAGGTTGCGAAAAACTTTACCGCTAAGGTTACGGAGAGGGCAATCGGCTCGGACGTTATGGAAAGCCTGACTCCCGGACAGATGGTTATAAAAATCGTTAATGAGGAGCTTACCGAGCTTATGGGCTCGGAGGAAACAAAAATCAGGTTTGCCTCAAAGCCGCCGACAATAATTATGATGTGCGGGCTTCAGGGTTCGGGTAAAACAACGCACAGTGCCAAGCTTGCAAAGATGTATAAGAAACAGGGACACAGACCGTTGCTTGCAGCCTGTGACGTATATCGTCCGGCGGCTATAGAACAGCTTAAGGTTGTCGGGGGACAGGCGGGAGCTCCTGTTTTTGAAATGGGACAGGGGGATCCGATTGAAATAGCTAAAAAGGCTGTTTCTCAGGCAAAAGACTACGGAAATGATATAGTCATTATTGATACCGCCGGACGTCTGCATATTGACGAGAAGCTTATGAACGAGCTTAAGGAGATAAAGGCGGAGGTCAGACCTGATGAGATACTTCTTGTAGTGGATTCAATGACAGGTCAGGATGCCGTAAATGTGGCAAAGTCATTTGATGAGCTTCTTGATATAACAGGAGTTATTCTTACAAAGCTTGACGGTGATACACGAGGCGGTGCGGCTTTGTCCGTCAAGGCTGTCACGGGAAAGCCGATAAAGTTTGCGGGTATCGGTGAAAAGCTCGATGATCTTGAGGTTTTCCACCCGGACAGAATGGCGTCGAGAATTCTCGGAATGGGAGATGTGCTGACTCTTATTGAGGATGCCGAAAACCGCCTTGATCAGAAAAAAGCCGAGGAAATGACAAGGAAGTTCCAGCAGAATAAATTTGATATGAATGACCTTTATGAGCAGCTTTACCAGATTAAAAGGATGGGAAGCGTGAAAAATATCCTTTCAAAGATACCGGGAATAGGCAGTCAGGTAAAGGAAATGGATTTTGACGACAGACAGCTTGACAGGATAGCGGCAATAATATCCTCTATGACAAAGAAGGAAAGAGAGGATCCGTCTGTGATAAATCCTTCGCGCAAACGCAGAATTGCGGCGGGAAGCGGAATGAAGGTTGAAGACGTGAACCGTCTTATGAAACAATATGAGCAGATGCGTAAGTTTATGAAATCCATGAACTCGCGTGGAAAGGACGGCAAAAGGAAACGTTTGCCGGGGCTCGGAGGTATGCCGTTCGGAGGAATTCCGGGTATGGGCAGAATGCCGAAGAAATAACAGCTTTTCCCCGACATAGGGTCGGTGAAATATAAAAAATCAGCGGTTATCATACCGTTACAAATTCTGGAGGTTAAGAAAAATGGCAGTAAAGATCAGACTTCGCCGTATGGGCGCAAAGAAAACACCGTTTTATCG
>CANPXK010000043.1 GCA_947585965.1 uncultured Clostridia bacterium | reverse complement strand
GATAGTGATTTTGCAAGAAGATAACCTGACACAATAAAGAAAAATTCCACTCCTAAAAAGCCGTTTGAAAATATTTTCGTACTATTTCCCAATGAACATTTCAAATGAAAACACGCAATATATATGCAAAATATAAATCTGAGCAGTTCAATTTTTCCGTTACGTGTATTTTTGATATTTGTACCGCTGTTTTTTTTCATTTCTGTTTACCCCCGAAGAGGATTAAAAAATTTTTTTAATCCTCAGTTGATTTCTTTGACTATCCGTAATTCCTAAACCGAGAAATTTACCGTTGCTGTAAACCCTGATAAGCTCACCGTCAATCCTGTCTTTTAAGTCTTTCAGTCGGTCAAGTGCAAGGGGAGCACCGTTGCAAAAACGCACCGCCTGCTTTTCGCTTACTCTTACAAGGGCAAAATCGGAAAATATACTGTCAACCGGCATAATATATTCTTCAAGTCTGCCTTGTTCCTTTATTTCTTTGAGCCTGTCAAGGGTTATTGCGTTTTCGACATTGAAACCGCACGCCCTTGTTCTTCTGAGCTCCGTCATAACGCAACCGCATCCGAGAGCCTTTCCTATGTCGTCACATATCACACGTATATATGTACCCTTTGAACAGGATATTATTAATCTTCCGTTCTGTTTTTCTTCATCAAAAGAAATCAGTTCGAGTCTGTTTATTGTTACAGGTCTTGCCTCACGCTCAACTTCAATTCCCTGCCTTGCAAGGTCATACAGCCTTACTCCGTTCTTCTGCACTGCCGAATACATAGGCGGAATCTGCATAATTTCCCCCCTGAAGCGGGGAAGTATACTGTTAATTTCCTCCTTTGTATGACTGCACTTATTTTCACTCAGCACCCTGCCCGTTATGTCAAGCGTATCGGTGGTTATGCCCAGACGAAATTCAGCTATGTATTCCTTTGCGGTGTCCGGCAATAAAGACTGAGCCTTTGCCGCTGTTCCCACAAGTATCGGAAGTACTCCCGTTGCCATAGGGTCAAGCGTTCCGCTGTGCCCTACCTTTTTTTCCCTGAGTATTCCACGCATTATTGCGACAACATCAAAGGAAGTAAAATCCTTCTGTTTATCTATCACTATTATACCGTTCATTATTTATCCCCGAGTGCGGCTTTGCACGCAGCAAGCATATCTGCTTTGGCGGCATCATGCTCTTTAAAAATACTGCATCCTGCCGCAGCCTTATGCCCTCCTCCGCCAAATTTTTTGCATATTTCACAAGCATCGTTATCTCCCGTAGTTCTGACGGAAAAACGATATTCACCATTTTCCTTTTCCTTCATTGTAACGCCGATTTTCACACCGCTTATCTGACACGGTATGCTCGCTATACTTTCGGTATCGCCCGGACCCGCTCCGGATTTTTTCATAATATCCTCCGTTATCTGTATCAGGGCTATTTTGCCGTCCTCAAAATATTCGAGGGTTTCAAGCACCATTTTCTCAAGCTCAAGCTTTTCCCTTGATTTTGTGTCAAACATAAGCTTACATATGGCGGTACTGTCCGCACCTTTTTCCATAAGCTCGGCTGCAATTCTGTGCGTTTTCGGCGATACGGACGAATATTTAAAGCAGCCCGTATCGGTACATATTCCCGTAAACAGTGCATTTGCCGTATCCTTTGAGATATCCGCTTTCATAATATCAAGGAGTTCCTTTATAATTTCCGCACAGGATGATGCCCCTCCGTCAACATATCCCTCTCTTGCATAGCCCGTATTTGAAAAATGGTGGTCAATGCATAAATCAACTTTTTCCTCATATTCCTTTGCTTTTCCGCTCAGGAGGGCTGTAGATGCAAGGTCAACACTGATTATGAATTTTTCTTCAAATTGCTCATATTTAAGCTTATCCGTTACATACGAATAGCAATCCGGTATTTCATCTCCGCAAAGAGGATTTGCCTTTTTTCCCATATCTCTCAGTGCATTACAAAGTCCGTATGCACTCCCGACAGCATCGCCATCGGGAGATTTATGCATAAGCACTGTATAATTATCATTTTCAAGCAACAATTTTGCCGCTTCTTCAAGAGTTATCGTCTTCATCTGTTTCCTCATCCCCCGCTTTCAAGTCTATATCCATAAGTATACCGGATATCTTCGCACTATATTCTATTGAGTCGGTTGCCTCAAAGGCGAGTGCAGGTGCATATCTCAGCTTAAGCCTTACACCAAGCTCACGTCTGATGAAGCCCTGAGCATTTTTCAGTGCCTTGACCGCTGTCTTTGCCGTATCAAGCCCCTTCATCGAGCTTATATAAACACGGCAGAAAGAATTGTCCCTTGCCATATCACATCGTACTATACTTATTATACCGTCATGCAGACGAGGATCCTTCATTTCTCTGAGAATTGCCGAAAGTTCTCTCTGTATATCCTCGGATATTCTGTCTGTTTTATGATTTGCCATTATAGATTTCCTCCGTTAAATCTTTTATTTATCAGTTTTTCAATGCCTTTATCGCATTATAATATTCCACAGCATTAAGGTCACTGCCACTCAAAAGACGTCTTTCCGCAAAGTCCGCAACGTAAACCTCACGTCCGCGAACCTCAAGCGCCGGACCGCTTTCGGTATCTATCCATTTTCCTCCGATATTTGCAATAATAAGGAAACCGAGATATGCTCCTGCTGTTTTAGCTATATTATCGTATATATTATCCGTTATTATTCCCCGACTGAGTGCATCCGCAATTTCATCATAGAGTATAATATATTTTTCCTCCGAACCAAGTATTATGCCAAAGGATTTTTTTGCGAAGCTTATAAAATCAAGTGCATTTCCAAGCATAACAAGCTCCAATGTCGCAAGATCGGCGCTTCCTTTTTTTATAAGCTCAAATTGCTCTTTGTAATAAGCCTCAAGTGTCGGTATATCGGAATTGTAGTTTATCCTTCTGCTGCTTTCCGTTTCAAGCCGTTTCATTGCAATCACAGCCTTTCCTCATATATTCACTAAGTATAATACCATATTTTTTCCTCTTTTAACAGTATTTATGAATCACAATATAAAAATACATTCCCCACTTTCAGTCCCTGAAAAGTTATAACTCACGGTTTCTTGACAAACTTAATTATATAATATATAATTGCATTGGATGTTTTTAACAATTTTTTTAAATATCGTAAAAAACATCTATTCCGATTAACAAAAAAACAAATTGAAGAGGAGAATTATTATGTCAAAGATACCATACAGATTTTATCTTTCCGAGGATCAGATGCCAAAGCAGTGGTATAACCTCCGTGCTGATATGCCGGAGCAGCCGGATCCCATGCTGAATCCCGCAACACTTAAGCCGCTCAGCGAGGAGGATTTATATCCTATCTTTTGCAAAGAGCTTGCACATCAGGAAATGGACTCAAAAACCGCATATATCGACATTCCCGAGGAAATACAGGAAATGTACAGGATATATCGTCCGTCGCCGCTTATCCGTGCATATAATCTCGAGAAGGAGCTCGGCACCCCTGCTAAAATCTACTATAAATTTGAAGGAAACAATACTTCCGGAAGCCACAAGCTCAATTCGGCTATAGCTCAGGCGTATTACGCAAAAAAACAGGGGCTTACATCGCTCACAACAGAAACCGGTGCCGGTCAGTGGGGTACGGCACTGTCGGAGGCTTGTGCATATTTTAAAATTCCGCTTACTGTTTATATGGTTAAATGCTCATACAATCAGAAACCCTACAGAAAGGCTGTCATGCAGACCTTTGATGCCGATGTGATTCCGAGTCCGTCAGATACAACGGAGGTCGGAAGAAAAATTCTTGCCGATGATCCCGATACAACCGGAAGTCTTGGCTGTGCGATTTCCGAAGCTGTCGAAAAAGCAACCACAACCGAGGGTTGTCGCTATGTTCTGGGATCGGTGCTTAATCAGGTGCTTCTGCACCAGTCAATAATAGGACTTGAAGCAAAAAGTGCAATGGAAATACTTGGAGAATACCCCGATATCGTCATAGGCTGTGCAGGCGGCGGCTCCAATCTGGGAGGACTTATAGCTCCGTTTATGCGTGACAAGCTTGTTGACAAAAAGAATATAAGATTTATAGCGGTTGAGCCTGCATCCTGTCCGTCGCTCACAAGAGGAAAATACGCATACGATTTCTGCGACACCGGAAGAGTTACTCCTATGGCAAGGATGTATACACTCGGCTGCGGCTTTATTCCTTCCGCAAACCATGCGGGCGGACTCAGATATCACGGTATGTCCCCCATTTTGTCGAAGCTTTATCATGACGGCTATATGGAGGCAGTAGCCTATGAGCAGACTAAGGTATTTGAAGCAGCAAAGCTTTTTGCAAGAGTTGAAACCATACTTCCGGCACCCGAGTCCTCTCATGCTATAAGGGCGGCTGTTGATGAGGCGCTTAAATGTAAGGAATCAGGAGAGGAGAAGACCATTCTCTTCGGACTTACAGGCACCGGTTATTTTGATATGACGGCATACAGTGCTTATAATGAAGGTAAAATGACAGATTATATTCCTACAGATGAGGATCTCCGGAAAGCATTTGATATGCTTCCCAAAATAGATTAGTGGTGTTACCGATTCCAGACCGGGTGCGGCGGTTATGACACCGGTGGGTAATATACCATCCTCATTTACGGCGGCAGCAAAAGTTCCGGTTCGGAAAATACGGTGTGACGCAAATCCGGGAAATTATTCATAAAACTGTTGTTAAACATCTTACTTTATATCATTTTTGACATCAAAACGAAGAAGGAACGCTCCAAAGCCGCATAACAGGTGACTTTGGAGCGTTTTCATAATTACTTGGAAGCGGTACAACGGAGAGCTTTTTCTGAGCAGTAAATAATTTATTTCATATCGGAGAACAGGGTGATTTGAAAACAAATAATTTTTTAATAAATATTAAAATTCCTTAAATAATATGCTATAATACATATATGTTATAATATATCCGAAAATAAATACAGATAGGAGGGCACTGATATGGAATATGATTATTTTACAATAAACTACTTCCCGATAATAGGTATAGCCTTTCTTACGATTTTTCTTTGGCGGAATTCGTATCTTGACAATCATGTCCGCAAGACATTTTATATACTTTCGGCGCTTACGCTTTTCGAGCTTTTCGTATATAACATTGAAATGATCTTTACTTCGATAAATACAAACAAATATCTGCTTACACTCGTTACCGCGACAGGTTATTCGATAAAACCTCTCCTATTGTATTTTCTTATGCTGCTTATAATAAGGAACGAGAGTATAATGCGGGTAAAGCTCCCTCTTTTCATACCGTTTACGGTCAATGTTATCGCATCCTTTTCGGCTTTTTTTGTACCGACTGTATTTTATTATGACAGCGAAGGAGTATTTCACAGGGGTATTTTCGGTTGGACAACGAATATTGTAATGGTTATATATCTCTTGACGATTGTGATGGTTTCCTTCTCAAATTCCACCAAAAAGCACAAGTTTGAGAGAACCATATGTACGGAAATATCGTTAATTCTCGTAATCGGAATATTAGCGGAGTCATTTTTCGGAAGCTATGCTGTTTTCAGATATACTATTGTACTTTCCCTGATATTTTATTATATGTTTTTCCAATCGGAGACATACAGGGATGAAATTGTAGAAAAGCACATGGAAAAGATGCAGATGTCCGAGCGTTTTACGCTGCAGATGGTAACGGCGCTTGCTCAGACTGTTGATGCGAAGGATTCCTATACAAAGGGTCATTCCCAGAGGGTAGCGGATTACTCGAGGGAAATTTCAAAACGGCTTAACAAGGATGCAGAGTTCCAGAGGCGCATATATTACATGGGTTTGTTACATGACATAGGGAAAATCGGTATTCCGGATGATATAATAAACAAAACGGGGGATCTTACTGACGAAGAGTTTGATATTATTAAATCCCACACAAAAATCGGTGCCGAGATACTGAAGAACATAACCGAGATGCCGAATCTTTATTTTGGTGCGAGGTGGCACCATGAGCGTTATGACGGCAAGGGATATCCGGACAATCTGATGGGAGACGAGATACCTCTTGAAGCCCGCATTATTGCTGTAGCGGACTGTTATGATGCCATGTCCTCGAAAAGGAGTTACCGTGACATTCTTCCCCAGATAGTTGTACGTGAAGAAATGGAGAAAGCAAAGCGCACCCAGCTTGACCCTTACATTGTCAACATAATGTTAGAAATGATGGATTCCGACTCCATGTACCTAATGCGCGAACGCTAGCGGGGGAACCCCCGCGGGCAATTCGCGCTTCGCTCACTGCGTTCGCTTTGTTTATAGTGGAGGGCAGTCTGTTCCCGCGATAATTAGTTTACCTGACGGAATGCGGAAGAAAGTGTCGAGAGCGGCTCCCCCGGAGCCGCTCCGCAACTACAAATGACAAACTTATTACTTGTTCATCAGGTAAATTTATGGTCGAGCCATAGATTAATTTGCCTGAGTAAAATAATTACGGATTGACTGCGGCGGCACGCCGCCGCTCACTGCGTTCGCTTTGGTTGTTTTGGCGGTAAGTCCGTTTCCGCGATAGGTAGTTTGCCTGACGGAATACGGCAGAAAGTGTCGCGAAAGCCTCTTGCGAGGCTTTCCGCATACAGAAATGACAAACTCATCTCTTGTTCATCAAGTAAATTTATGGTCGAGCCATAGATTAATTTGCCTGAGTAAAATAATTACGGATTGACAGCGGCGGCACGCCGCCGGCTCTGCGAGCCGCTCCGTATCTACAAATGACAAACTTATCACTTGTTCATCGAGTAAATTTATGGTCGAGCCATAGATTAATTTGCCTGAGTAAAGTAGTTACGAACTGACAGCGGCGGCACGCCGCCGGCACGGCACCGCTCCGCATCTACAAATGACAAACTCATCTGTTGTTTATCGAGTAAATATATGGTCGAGCCATAGATTAATTTGCCTGAAAAAACTAATTACGAATTGACAGCGGCGGCACGCCGCCGGGGGCACGCCGCCGGGGGCACGCCGCTAGGGACTTTGGTTGGTTTTTTATAAAATGACCGGAGTCCTGAATTATTTGAAAGTATTAAGTAGAAATTTTATTGTATTTAGAAATAGTGAATTTATATTGTGCAAATTTTGGTACGATTCAAAGTCGTTACCACAAAAGCAGTCTTAACAATTTTGTAGGGGTTGTATATTGAATATTCATAAAATTAAGTGTATAATTGTCATAGAGGGAGTTGGTGTGCGAATTGACGGCTTGTCGATGAGAATTTTGTTTTATGGGGGGGACATATTATGAAGAAAAATGATGATTTGGGTGAAGGTATTTTTGAGCTTATTGGTATTCTTGCGACTTTAGGATTGGTCAAATTATTTTCCTGCAAATCCCAAAAGCCCAAAACCAGTAATGATGCTCCATGTGCGGTTCCGCTTTGGGCAAGTATAGTAGGGCTTGTTCTGTGTTGTCATTCAATGTACTGTTTAATATGTCTTGACAAGAACGCTCCTGCTATGACTCAGTTTTTGTCTTTTCTTCGTAGTGCGATTGACATTGCTTTGGCAATATTTATAATTTTTAAGGCACAGTCCCATACTATTAAAAAAATAGAAAAAGAGGATAGAGCAAAACAGACTCTTGAAAAGTGTGGTTATAAACTTATAAAATTAGGAGATAAATATTATATCAAGGATTCATCCGAAAATATAATAGCAGGAAAAGACGAACGACTGACACTTGATGAAGTGGAAAATTTTGTTACTAAAAAATATAACTGATTTTCGGTGCTGTATTATTTGTTGAGAGAAAGGATTATTTTTTGAAATAAATCAACAATAATATCGGATGTAAAAAGACTGCTGCAATCGGGTTTTTGTAAGCCTGATGCAGCAGCCTTTTTCCGTTTGGAGGCATTATTGATTTTTAGTAGGTCATGCTTCTTCCTCAGCGTTGAAAATTTCTATCCCCATGGCTGTTATTCTTTTTTTAACTTCTTCATTTTCATATTCTTCACCTATTACAGCTAAAATCCTTTTGTCAAGCTCGCTAAGCTCAAGCTTTTCGGCACTGCCGAGGTACATATTTATAATGTCGTCACTGTCATCATATACCTTTATTCCGACTGTAGGACCGTCCATAACAAGATATGCCAAAAGCCTTCCCACAGGTGTCAGCTGCTCTTGGGTAAGTCCGTTTTCAAGCATTGTATGTACATCCGCCTTGTCAAAACAGGTAATAGCACTATATCCACAGTGGACGTCATTCCTTATACCGTCCTCAAGCAGCCATTTTTTAATCTCCTCTGTTTCCGGTTCAATCGCATCAACAGCATGAATTTTTCCCCAGCCGTCAACCTTTTGTGCCATTTCAAATATAATATCATTTCCGTTGTCAAGCAGCCTTACTGCCCATATACAATAAACCGTAAATTCATTGCATAGTGCAAGATCTTTTATAGCCTGCAAAAGAGCATCATTATAGCTTGCAAACATACCTAAAACACATAAGCCTAACTTGACGGCCTCATAATTTTTACTGTAAATAATAAGCTCTACACCATAAGAAAAAACATCATCCGGATCTATCCCCTCATTTTCCCTTATATAGTTAAGAGCATTATCTATAACAAAGAGGGCCCTTTTTCCTGTCTTTTCAAAATATTCCTCTGTCAGAGCGGCTGCCTCCTCTGCTGACTCTTCATCGCCGCTTATCATGTCAAGGAATTTTTTCATATCATCAATTTCCTCAATTTGCGGTTCTGAATGATACAGTAGTATTCCGTCATACGCTCCGTCAGCAAACGATACTCCGTCCGCATCCTTAGTCGGGTTCGGAAGTGAGAAATCCTCGCTAAGTCTGCCGTCCGCAATATTTTCCCTTATGTATTGGAAAACAGGCACATCAATTTTTTCATCATCAGGTTTTTTGTAGTCAAGTTTATATTCCCTGTTCAAATAGTCATTGTAATTGCTGTTACCGTTTCTATTGTCAAATTTATCAGCATAAATTTTTGCATTATCATAAAAGAATTTTTTCAGTACCTTGGTTTCATATATATTATCGGGATTGTATATCTCCTCATCCCTGAACGGAAGTCTTAATCTCACTGTTTCAATTCCGTTCTTTTCAAGATTGCACATAAGGAAATATGAATCAACGAAAACGTCATATTTTGTAGATCCGGTCATATTATCACTTACAAACGGAAGTATTCTTTTGAACATTGTCAAAGCCTTTTTTACATCAATATAAGACATCATTCTCATACAATTGCATTTTTGAGGGAGAAGTGTTGGTTCATTTCCGTAATCTCTGTTAATTATATGGATAGCCTTTTTGAGATATCGGTAGGTGTTTTCTCCATCGTTATTTAAAAAATATGCTTCAGCAATCTCCACAAAGGCACCATGCGGTTCTTCGGCACAGGTGTATCTTCCGTCAAGCAGAGGCTTTGCCGCCTGCATACCCTTTTCAATATTTTTTTCAACATTAAATATGTACTTTAGTTCATTTACCAATTCGCAGGCTTTACAATCGCTCATTCCGTCACGCTTGCATCTAAGCATATTATTATGAGCTTCCTGCACCGTCATTCCGCAGAATTTTTCATCCCCGTTTACCATTATCTCAGTGCGTATGAACTCCTCGATCTTATGATAATATGACCTCAGATTATAATTAAAGCGTTTGCATATATTCATATAGTCGTCAAAAAGCTTTTCTATCCTGTCAAGCGGTATTTGATAGAAGTCGGCGAGATTTCCTATCACCCATTTATAGCTCCATATAAGGCTATGACTGTGCTGTTTATGAAGTTCGGGATGATTTTCAAAAAAAGCAACATATTCGGGGAAAATAATAATAGCATTATTCATATCCCCGTGCATGGTATCCTCGTTCATATACGCATTATACAGACTAAGAACACTGTCATTGTCCTGTCTTTCCAGAGCCTCATCAAGTGCATTTTTTATAGCACTCAGCCTTGCCAAACCATGATCAAGATTATCAAAATATTTTTTCTTGTATTCCTCAAAAGTCATTATTATACCTCTCCTTTGTTAAATGTATATTTTTTATTGAGTATTTCCGTAAAATGATTGTTCCTGTTTCTTTTATCAAATTTTTCGGCTATACTCTTTGCTTTTTCATAGTAATAATTTTCCAATGCCGCAATGTAACATCCGCTTTTATTGTATATTTTATCGTCTACCCCCGGAAAATCAAATCTTATACTGCTCGTTCCCTCATTTTTTAACTGTTTGAATACATGATAAGCACCGAGAAACATATAAAAGCTTTCAAAAGGACAGTTGTAATTATTTACAAAGCCTATTTGCCTTCTGAGAATTTTTAATGCCTTTTCTGCGTCTGTGTAGGCACATATCATAATGCATAATCCCTTATCGAACATAAGCGAGCCTGTATTGCCGAAATATGTGTACATTTCCCTGCAAGCCTTATCGTTGAAGAATTTCGCTTTTTCAAGATTTCCGGCATTAAAATAATATATTGCAAAATTATTGTATGTAAAAAAAGGAACCTGTTGACAGCTCAGTTTTCCGGAAAATATAGGTTCTGCCTTTTCATAAGCTTTTTCAATGTCATCTTCCACAAAGAGTATGTATTTTACGAGGTCATCACATTCTCCTGCCGGTATTTCACTCAGCTCATCAATCGGACACTGCATCATTCTTTTGTGACATTCACAGACATCTTTCACTCCAGCAAAGTTTTCCAGACCGTGCCAATACATATCTCCCCACAAATGGCGGTAATAACTCCGCATATTGTAGTTGAATCTTTTGCAGTATTCACTGTATTGTCTGTATATATTTTCTATTCTATCAAGCGGTATCTGACAAAAGTCCGTTATGTTTCCGACTACATTTTTAAATGACCACATTAGATCCTCTGAATTTTCCTCCCAATATTCGGGATGCTTTTCAAACAGTGCAAGATACTCGGAAAACATAATTACTGATTCATATCCGTCATAATATAACTGATTTTCCGTGTTAAATTCATGATAAAGCTTCAGAGCATTATTTATATCCCCCGTTTCAAGTGCGGCGTCAATGGCACGTTTTATACCTTTGCACTTCTGCTCTCCCATATCAAGGTCATTAAAATATTTTACCTGATAATCCCAAAAATCCATAAAATCCCTCCGCCTAAAACTGCATAAGCCTGTAAAGATTTTCGTTAAGAGCCTTCATTTCATCATGTATAAGCGGAAAATGTCCCGACAATAGTGATTGAACGTAAAGTATCTCAATATAACAACCCATTCTTTCCCTGTCACTGCTTTCGATAAGCTTTCTTATCACAAGATTGTTTGTATTAAGATACAGGCAGGCTTTTGCCCCGTTTTTGCCGTCTGAACTGCTTTTGATATCCTCCTCAAAAAATGAGAGCATATCCGAGAATACCTCATTTGCGGCTTCCATTGAGCGTTTTATCTGCCGCTGCTGATAAGCCTTTTCATTAATGGTATATAATGCAGGGATATCAAACGGACGAAATTCTTTGAGCTGTACCTTGCAGTCATATTTTTTAAGTACCCTTGCTGCAACAGATAAAAGCATATCTGCGGCAGGATCGCTGTCAAATTCCGAATCATCAAGCATAAAATCAATATCGCTGTCTGTTAGTTTTTCTATATCGGTATTTATGCTCATTTCCGCAAGTTTCATCACTATTGCCGTTTCATATACATATCCGGCATTTATAAGAAGCTCATTTCTTTGGGAATACAGCGGGGCAAGCTGTTTGAACTGATTTACATCCGTGGTATAGAAAGCCTGACCGCCGAAATCGGATATTTCTCTGCACGTCATTTCGCCGAGTGATGTTTCAAGCATGATATAGGGCAGGAGGATATTGTCCATTCCGTCTGTTGATGCTATAACCGATTTTACGGCAAGATTATGAATACGAACTATCTCATACAGCATATCCTTATTTTCAAGATCAAGTCTTTCAAGATAATCTGCTATACATTCGCCTATTTCCTCTCTTGCCTGTTCAAGTGCATCGTCATCATAAAAATCCTCTCTTGACGAAGTAGGCTTCAGGTTGTTGGTATTGATTATACAACGTATAAAAAATGCCCACTCGGGAAGAAGTCTTTCTCCGCTTTCAGTCAGGAGCATATTCTTAAGGTATATCCTATGCATATTCTTTACATTTGCCGAAACGGGATAGGGAAGAACATAGGCTATTCCGCTGAAAAGTCCCTTTTTTGATTTCAATATAAAGCAGTCAAGAAAATCCTCACCGAGAAAAGTCTTTCCTAAATTCATGCATACATCTTTGTTCCTTGTCGTATCAAAATCAAATTTCAAATTAAGCCTTGTTCTTTCCTCTCCGTCAAGTATATAGACAGGATATTTCAAAAACAGACCGTAGTAATACACAAGGTTGGCTATATTATCCGCATCATAGTAATCATCAATAACCTCCCCCGCTCCGGACTTTTTGTTATTTAGAATTATTATTTCCGTTCCCACCGAAATTTTTTCGTCTGTTTCCGTTATAGTATATGTCCCGTCCGCCATGCCCCTCCATTCGAGTGTTTTATCGGGTGTTTTATATGAACAGGTGCGTACACATATATAATCCGTCACCATAAAGCATGAAAGCAAGCCTATACCGAAACGACCTATATAATCTCCGCTTGAATGTTTATTTTCAATATCGTATTTTGAGGACTGACCTATTACGGAAAGAAAGCTGTGTATTTCATCCTCGGTAAGACCTGTTCCGTAATCACGGAATAATATTTTTTTCCCCTTTTCTACCTCTATCTCAATTTTTGCATCATTTTCATTGAAATTCTTATCCGAATGTATTCTCGCACTTATTGCATCAATTCCGTTCTGCAAAAGCTCACGAACAAACACATCAGGAGAGCTGTACAGATGGTTTGACAATATATCTATCATTCCTCCGAGATTCACCTTAAACTTATAGTCTTTTTCCATATCTTATAACCTCTGTTAAAAATTATTCGTAAATTTAATCTAATTATATCAGCTTTCATATATATTTTCAATTATTTTTTATGATACTGCTTTTCGGCGGGAAGCTTATTTTTTTCGTGGAGAATAGCCGAGTGGGCTTAAGTCAAAGAATCAGTAAAAGCGTGACATCCTTCATCACCTAAAGAAGTGAGAAGGATGTCATTAAGTCAAACAGCGACAGGACCGAGAGCCTTCCGCTGTTTAATTTTTTGCGGTTTTCTTTGACGATTTTATTATACTATACGGTGACAATATTAAGACGAAATATTCAACAAATATGTACCCGATATATTATGCAAAATGTATATTGTACCCTATATAAATATCTGCTGTAATAATATCGTAGTAAGGAACGGCGGCGGCTGTTTCAGCTCCCTTAAGAAAGGGGGTGTGTATTTATGAATGATGTCTTGGCATTAATCTCCTTCGTCATAGTTTTAATAACTGCAAAGGAGTTCATAAGATACATAAAGAAATAACCGCCCTGTCCTCGCAATACAGAGCGGTTTAATAAAACAAAACCATTTTTTGCGAAACAGCTAAAACCGTTCCTTTTCTACACTAATAATAACATTTTTTATTGTCTTTGTCAATAAAAAGAATAAAAGTATTGGTGGTGTAGTTGTTGACTGTCGGAAGAGTACAGACACCTGTTCCTGCAATGGTGGATGGGCGTGATAAGAAAATAAACGGACATATCATCGTTTTGGCGGTTGCTTGCGGAGTTTCAGACAGCTCGGAATTCTTATTCAAATTCATACTCGAAAACAAACTGACGTTGAAAAAATCTGGAGCCTTTGTTACCGTTTACAATATGTATCTCAACGGAGAAATGCCGATTACTGTTGGCGGCATTTGTCAGCATACATCTGACGTTATCGTAACAGTCAGAAAATATATCAAAAGGCTTATTGACAAAGAGTCTATTATCAGGAATCACGCACTAACAAACGGGCATATTGTAATGACACTTACGGTCAATATAAACAGACTCAAAGAGTAAAGACACTTCAAAAAAACTCTCCGGCAAGGCTTTGCGGCTTTGTCGGAGAGGTCCTTCATTACATTATTGAGGTTATGGAAAGATTGATTTTGTTTTTATACATTAGATTTTCATTTTGATTCCCGTCAAAAGATACTTCTACTATTGCAAACTTAGAAGTATTATTTGGGAGATCAATTATAATTTCAGTTTCACTCAGGTAGTCCAAAACCTTGCGGGCAACCAATCTGCCTGTTATGTTACCGTCCGAAGAAAGATAATAAACACTAACTTCACATTGTACCTTTGCAGTATTCGGAGAGTATTTTCTTCTTTTTTCAGGATCATTCAGCTTTATTGATAGTCTGCCGTTATACTCTAAACTCCTGATGAATATACCGTTATTGTAAAACATATCAAGTGAAGGATCACATCGGATAATTCCTTTATATGCCATATATTTGTCGGGATACCGTGTTTTCAGCAGATAAAGCAATGTCTGTTTTTCAGCTGGTGTACGGCACACTATACCCTTCAAACAATCCTTTATACAGATACCATCTCGTCTGACAACCTCGGCTTGTCGGTGACGAATAATGTCATCTCTGCTTTCAGGCGGAAAAACACCTTCGTGATATATTTTGTCAAACGGCAGTTTTGCAAAATTTTCCGTTCCGCTTAATAAGTTCAAATCGTTCATACCGGCACAGGTGGTTTCGGAAAACTCTACACCATCCATCAAAAGAACTTTTTCAGCATCCAAAAAGAAAAATATCGGAACAGGACAATTAGCGTTAATATCGTTTTTTCTTACAGCTTCCGGTTTGTACCCCTCGTTATGATATTGAGTGGGTGTTTTAGGACGGAAGTATAATCTTGCATATTCCTTGATTTCTGACGATGAAACAGACAATACTGCCTGGCTTGCATTATCGGAAACCATTAAATCTTCTTCGTTTGCTTTATGCCTTGCGTATATCCAACCTTTTTCTATAATATTCAGTGCATTGCGTATGTCGGTAAAATGATAAAAATACATTGACCACCAATTCCGACTTTTTGGCAGTCGTTTTCTTTGTGCTTCAATAATCTCACGGTAAGTCATATTATCCCTCCGCACACTGATAACCGGTGCTTTCTTCTAATTTGTTTTCATCTCCCGATACCAAAACCGGCTGCAAATATTTTAGCTTACTTAGAATCTGTAAAAGAATTGAGGAGTATTCTGCATAGGTTTCCGGTATCCGGTCATTTTCAATGATACCCGTGTTTCTGATATAATCCCAAAAATCACAGAACTGCTCATCTGTAACAGTGATCTCCTCGCCATTTTTTATTGTCAGATTTTCATCCTGCCAGCTTATATGTTTGATACTTCCGTCAACATAAAGAATTTGGTTATTGACTTCAATAACTGCTTGCAATTCTTCTTTCAAGGTCTGAAAACTCAATGATTTAGGATTGCTGTGCAGCCAATCAATAAATGTTGTATCCGAATATTCCGGATTAGCTGCACCATTATAATTATCCGTATATATATAAATACTGATTGGCAAGGGACGGAGATATTTTTCCATTATGAGCTTTACTGCCGGCCACTCTAAGCCACCATTACCGCAACCAAGTTTCGGAAAAGCTATCGACTCAATACCAAGCCTTTCATAATTATCAACAAACTTTTGCAGTCCGCTTTCAATATATTCCATTCTTGACGGATTACGCCAATGCTTTTTTGTCGGGAACATCAGTACCCATTTTTCCGGAGATTTCCATAAATACAGTTTCCCCGTGTCAAACTGTTGTCTTTCGCAAATTCTCTGATATGCGGTGAACATTTCGGGATATTTCTTTTTGAACTGTAATGCAATCCCTTTACCCATTACTCCAACAGTATTTACGGTATTAACCTGCACCTGTGCAGGACTTGACAGCAAATCTCCTTTAAGATATGTCAGCATTCCTATCACCCTCTTAACTGTCACATAAACCTAATAAATCTCTGTTATCAGTATATCATACAAGGGCATTCTTTTCAATAACAGGTCAAAAATAAAACAACTATCCGTGTAGGTTTACAATAGATATGTTACAGTTTTACTCATTCAAAAACCCTGTTGGTTGCCCTTGTACCGATATAACTCAATTTCACCAGCCGTTATCTCTTTTCGTTAAGTGGGACTTCAAGTCCCATTTGTGCGGTATCATTCCTTAAAACACCCGCCTGTTGAGCCGTCCCACTCTATTGTGCCGTCCTCGTACATCTGACAGCCGTAAGTTGTGAATGTCCACCTGTACTTGCTTACACACTGAAACTTCGCTCTGAAATATCCCTCTGCTTCAAGGCAGATATAAGAGCTGTTGTCTTTGTTTCAATAGAGCATATATGGTGTACGGTTGAAGTAGCGTCTGTCCATCGTCTGACCTCCTCTCTGTAAGGTTTTATCATTTCCTTACAAGTACCATTACAAACGACAAATCGTTCATATTCAATATACGGTCTAAACGAATTTTCGGTTATATTTTGGTGATGCTTTGTTCAAAGCATAGACTTGTATTCGTTTATTTAATGTGGTAGAATGTGTGTTAAAAATGAAAGGAAGGTTAATCTATATCAAAATGGAAAACAAAAATGTTATATTTGATTTTTACAACAATGGTGCGGAAATAGGTCGTCTTGAGAACGGATTGGGTATGGTTGAGTTTTACAGATCAAAGGAGATCATTTCTCAGTATATCCCCAAAGCAAGCACCGCTTATGATATAGGCGGCGGTATTGGTAAATACTCTGAGTGGCTTGCTGATGGAACCGTTATACCATTTACAGAATAGAAGCGACCGTAAAACAGCATTAAGCGAGGCATATAGGGTAATGAAAAAAGGAGGCTTGCTGATAGCAGCGGGCATATCAAGATTCAGTACCACAACTTGGGCATTATCAAAATATGGAAGTGAAAACAACTTTATTGATGATGATATTTATATGAATATGATCAGACAGGAACTTGAAACAGGAGAGCATAATCGTCCGAAAGAATACCCATTTTTTATTGCTGATGCTTATTTTCATACGACGAACGAATTGAAATGCGAATTATCTGAGAACGGATTTGAAGTTATCAATTATCACGCAGTAGAGGGTACTGTCTGGATAGTACCGAGGCTCGATGAAAAATGGAATGATCTGTCAAGCAGAAAAAGATTGCTTGATATTATACACGCAACCGAACATGAAGAAACTATCATGGGAATGAGTCCTCATTTTTTGGTAATAGGCAGAAAAAAATAACAGTGAGGTGATCTGATGGGAATGGTATTTAAAATCAATGTTCTGCAAGCTCTGAAAGACAAAGGCTACTCAACATACCGTATCAAAAATGAAAAGTTGTTGAGCCAATCGACCTTGCAGAAACTCAGAGAGGGAAAACCTGTTTCTTGGGAAAATATAGAAGCATTTTGCAGACTGCTTGAAATACAACCGGGTGAACTGCTTGAATATAAGACTGATACAGCAGATAACTAATAGTTTTCATTTTCTGATTTAAAGGGCATAAAAAAGAAGCCAACAGCAGAACAAGACAATATATCCTGTTTGACCTGTTGACCTCTTAACTTCTTGAAGTTCATTCTGATATAAAACGGTTATAATACTCCACTATCCAATCAGGACGATAACCGTTTGTGTAGTGGAATGTTCCGTCTGTTATTTCTGCAACTTTGACGAATCCATTGTCATTGTCATAAAATACAACTTTATCACATAACGGAACAATTCTGTCAAGTGCTTCAAAACGGTGTGTAAATCTTCTGATTACATCATCGGGTGGAATATCGTGTCCACCTTTTCTTACACGGTTGGCAATGCGGTAAATACTTTCATACTTCGTATTCAAGCCAATGTAATACATAATTATTTTGTAACTTTGTTCTTTGGCTTTTATTACCGTTTTTCTAATTTGATGGCTTGACAAAGTGGTTTCCTGTGTAATAGTTTCGCCGTTCTTCAAACAATTCTGTATTTCTCTGACAGCCTGCTTTCCTGCTGATATTTCGTTGAAACTGTTTTGCTTAGCAATGAGATCAGGATCAATGATATGTCCGAGAGGAACACCTTGTCCCTCTAACACACCTCTGAAACTTGATTTACCTGTTCCATTAACTCCTGCTATCAAAATATACTCTTTCATTTTGCTCACTTCCATTAAACCTATGATTTCTGTCATAAATTATAGCACTTTGGCAAATGAAAAAATACTTAGGGGAGAGAATAACCTAAAAATCGTTATTATACCTTGAAAAAGGCTGAATGATTGCCAATGGCTTACATAGAAACGAATAAAAAATTTCTAAAAGTTTATTTTTAGTATTTACAAACAAAGAACAATGCTGCAATATCAAAATGTATGTTGAAAAAGTGAACACCAAAAGCCCATCGCTTAACCGCTAATTAAACGACAGGCTCACTCGCAACGGTATTCCGAGTACCTCTACGAATTTCTTATGACCGGACAGGCTTTTTGTGCCTTTTGGATACTGTGTCAAGTCAATGCCTTTTTGCGTTGAAACATCTCGGTATCGGCTTGGCATATTCTTTTTTGTTACACTTGCCTTTTTCGTCATAAAAAAGAGCTGATAGGCAGATTCGAACTGCCGACCTCATCCTTACCAAGGATGCGCTCTGCCTACTGAGCTATACCAGCGTATTTTTTCGCCTCTCTTTACAGAGAGGCGAAAAAGCGATCCGGAACGGGATCGAACCGTCGACCTCTAGCGTGACAGGCTAGCGTTCTAACCAGCTGAACTACCGGACCATTCATATTACCGGTCACATGACCGCTTTAATATGATATCATAAAGTAAGACGTTTGTCAACAGTTTTATAAATAATTTTTCGGATTTCCGCATATATGTTATTTTCCAAAGTAAACGCAACAGAGGCACAAAAACCAGGTGCAATAAGTATTGCGAATAATAAGTTGCATTCAGTCTGAATAGTTAGGTAAATTTTGTTACTGAAGGGCTTTGCAACGTCCCGACAAATTAAAATTGTTCTTTCTATAACGTCCAATCCTGTACATCAATTCCCAAAAATTTTTTATCTCT
>CANPXK010000042.1 GCA_947585965.1 uncultured Clostridia bacterium | reverse complement strand
ACGGAAAGATTCTTTCCGCAGACCGGACAGAATTTTGCACCGGGTTTTAATTCGGTACCGCAGTCGGGACACTTATTGCCCGGGTCGGGAGCGGCAACGGGTTCGGCAGTCTGAGTATTGACGGCAGCGGTTTTAAACGTTTCGGGTGCCGATGTAACGGAAAGATTCTTTCCGCAGACCGGACAGAATTTTGCACCGGGTTTTAATTCGGTACCGCAGTCGGGACACTTATTTCCCGAGTCGGGAGCGGCAACGGGTTCGGCAGTCTGAGTATTGACGGCAGCGGTTTTAAACGTTTCGGGTGCCGATGTATCGGAAAGATTTTTTCCGCAGACCGGACAGAATTTTGCACCGGGTTTTAATTCGGTACCGCAGTCGGGACACTTATTTCCCGAGTCGGGAGCGGCAACGGGTTCGACAGTCTGAGTATTGACGGCAGCGGTTTTAACCGTTTCGGGTGCCGATGTAACGGAAAGATTTTTTCCGCAAACCGGGCAGAATTTTGCACCGGGCTTTAATTCGGTACCGCAATCGGGACATTTGTTCTGTAACGAAGCTTTATTTTCCGGATTGACCGCCGCAACCTTAGGTTTATCTGTATTTGCTCCGCAGTAAGGGCAGAATCTTGCATCTGCTTTGACCTCTTTACCACAGCTCGGGCAGCTTATGACATTGTTGTCCGTTGCAGAATAGGCAGGTGTTTCAACGGCTTCGACCTTAGTACCGCAGGACGGACAAAACTTTGCGTCATCTTTTAACAATGTTCCGCATTTTTTACATCTGATCATTGTAAATCCTCCAGTCTGAATATTTCTTGGCGACATACCCGCCATCTGTAGAGGCAGGTCTTCTCGTTCAAGTACAGAATTCTGTACAGTATCGGCGAGCTATCCCCGTGTGTCCCACGGTTTAATAGGTTTGTCTGCAAAAAACTACTTTGCAATTTTAATTCCTGATTGATTACAGGTTATAGGGGTATACCTATCAAAACCCCTTATCATAGAGGCACGATTGCCCCCGCTCGCTCTCCTTTCATAATTCTCTGTACCACATTATGAGCTTTGTTGTAATACAGGCGTCTACAGTACACCTGACTTGTTCTGCAATTCCCGACTCCATAACATAAGGGAAGAGGCAGTTTCTTGCATATATCTGCCCGTCTTATGAATCGGTTGCTTACGATCTATGCAGGCAATATAGCTCTATGGCTATATTAATGCTCACCAATATTATAAAATTATTCTTTTTATTAGTCAAGACTTTTACCGAAAAAACTCGGAATATGACGATAGTTCATCGCTGTTATTTTGTTATATCCGAAATATCTCCGAAGCTATAACCCATATCCTCCCATTTTGTGAGAATCTTATCGAGGATATCGGAATTAGTTTTTGATGTGCTGTGAAGAAGGACAATGGCACCGTTGTGTATTCTCGGGATAAGCTTACTCATGGCTTCGTCCTCTGTCGGTTGGTTATCATTATACCAGTCAACATATGCAAGGCTCCAGAATACGGTGGTATATCCGAGTTCCTTTGCCATTTTCAGATTGCTTTCGCTGTATTTTCCCTGTGGCGGACGATAAAGTTTTTTCATTTTTGTGCCCGTGGTTTCCTGATATAATTTTTCAAGCTTAGTCAGTTCATTTTCAAATGCCGCCTTGTCAGATATCCGTGACATATCGGGATGTGAATAGGTATGATTTCCGACAGTATGCCCCTCGTCAACCATACGCTTAACGAGCTCAGGGGATGTTTCTATAAAATTGCCTACCAGAAAGAATACAGCTTTTGCATTATGTTTTTTAAGTACATCAAGGATATGCTCAGTGTACCCGTTTTCATATCCCGCATCAAATGTAAGATAAATCTTTTTCTTTGATGTATCGCCGACGTAATAGGCATTATATTCCTTCAGCTGAGCTGCCGAAGCATTACCTGTAGGGGCTGCCCCCTCAGTTTGAAAGCTCAGTCCCCAATTAGCATCCGCAGCAGCCTCATATGAGGCATTGTGATAAATCCCGCTTCCCGAAATAATCACCGCTGTCATCAGCACGACTGCTGACAATACAGCGGCAATAGTTTTTTTGCCGAAAATAATATACAAATAAATCACCGCCTTTGAATTGGTAATTTATATGCCGGCTCTCAACCGTTTATTACCTGCCGGATGGGTGTAATTCCAAAAAAATAAAAACCGAGCCGCTGCACCTGCGTAACAGCGTACAGATGCGGCGGCTTATCTTAAAATCAATATTCAGTATTCAGTTTTCTGCGAACATTTCATCATTTCTTGCGAGCATTTTCAATTTAGGATAATATTCGTCAACGATATCAGCAGAGGTCGAAAGCATATATTCAAAAATCGTATCATTAATCTGCGTTTCGTAAAAGCTGGATGTCATTTTAAAA
Organism: uncultured Clostridia bacterium; assembly: GCA_947585965.1. Classification (GTDB taxonomy): domain Bacteria; phylum Bacillota; class Clostridia; order Oscillospirales; family Acutalibacteraceae; genus UBA1213. Next base: position 16,719 of record CANPXK010000042.1, on the reverse strand, counting down.
TAGAGAAGATTATTTTTAATGTCCATACAAAATAAACCGTCCTCAATAGTACTGTTAATCATGCATACGGCAAGAGCCATATCGGCGGCTTTTTCATTGCTAAGCTCAATAGGCAGAGGCGAATAAAGGGTAATGAGCATTTTTGATGGATTTATTGTAAAACGGAAACTCAACTCTATTTCATTTCCTCCGACCCTGCACATAACACAGAGTTTTTCATCCTCACGGTTATACCTGATATCATTCCTTTCAAGAGTTCTGCACAGACTCATATAATTTTTCCATGATTTTGTAGTTGTTATTGTCATCAATTTCCTCCTTACAGTATTAATTTTGACCAATGTCCAGTATACCACATTGTTTATGCGGAAATAAGCGAATATTCGGATATGATTATTTATTTGAAAGAATTATTTTTCTCATATCCGATGCAAGATAAAGTGAGCCGAAAATAATGATTGCATCATCCCTGCCTGCTCTTGATAAGGCGGTACTATAAGCTTTTCCAAGGTCATTTTCGGAAGTAACACAAGGGCAATATTTTTTGACTATCTCCGCTAAATCCTCCGGAGACATTTTTCTCGGGTTATCGGGAGCGACTGTAATAATTTCGTCAAACTCCGGCAAAAGAGCAGACATTGAGCTTTCAATGTCCTTGTCTGCAAGCATACCTGCAATTCCGATTTTACGTTTATTCTTCAGGTATCGGTCAATAGCTTCCGAAAGAGCTTTTGCTCCTCCGGGATTATGGGCACCGTCAAGAAATACAAGCGGACAGCTCCCCAGAAGCTCCATTCGTGCCGGAAAGCTTACATTTTCAAAGCCTTTAATAACAGCGGGGTCGGGGATATTACATCCTTGCTTTCTCAGTTGGCTTATTGTACAAAGTGCGGTAACGGCATTTCTGACCTGATGCTCACCCAAAAGACGTATCTTTATTTGCAGGGGATGATTATCAAGATTATAATTAAATACCGTGCCCCCGATATCCGATTTGATTATTTCCGCCTTATCGGAATCTGCAATTATAAGCACATTATTCCTTTCTTCAGCTGTTTTTCGTATAACTTCCATTGCCTCTTTCCTTTGACGTTTGTATGCGACGGTTATTCCGTCCGGTTTTATAATTCCGCATTTTTCAAAGGCAATTTTTGCGTAGGTATCACCGAGAATTTTTGTGTGGTCAAGAGAAATTGATGTTATTACGGAAACAAGGGGAGTTTCTATAATATTTGTTGCATCGAACCGTCCTCCGAGTCCTGTTTCAAGCACAACAATATCGCAGTTTTCGCGGGCATACCAAACGAGTGCGACCGCAAGGACAAATTCAAATTCGGTAATAATCTTACCCTCGGTTTTCATTTGCTCAACTATGGGAAAAAGCTCCGATACAATATCCGCAAGAACCTCGGGGGGAATCATTTTTCCGTCAATCATAAATCTTTCACGGAAATCCAGAACGTACGGAGAGATAAACAATCCGGTTTTATACCCTGCGCTTGTCAGCACAGAGGAAATAAATGAGCAGGTACTTCCTTTTCCGTTAGTTCCCGCGACATGGACGAATTTAAGCTTTTTATCGGGAGAGCCTGTTCTCTCAACAAATTCCCGTATACGCTCAAGTCCCGGCTTACTGCCGAAGACAAGAAGAGAATTGATTTTTTCCACCGCTTCATTATATGTCATAGCATTTTCTCCTATTCCTGACTTATCTGAAATCTTAACAGCAATATTATTATACATTAGCCGGCTTAATAATGCAACGGTAATGAAATGATATATACAAAGTATTGCATAAATAAAAATATCTTGCCTGATTATGATTATGGTGATAGAATATTATTTATGCAAATCATCCGAAAGGAAACATAAAAATGACAGAAAAAACACCGCTTTATAACAGGCTTATTGAACATAATAAACTAAACAGGGCATCATTTCATACACCGGGGCATAAGTGCAGAGGATTTTTTGACGGGGGTATGATTTCCCTTGATTATACCGAATTGCCCGACACAGACGCACTATATGAAGCAAATGATGTTATTCTTAAAACCGAAATACGAGCGGCAAAGCTTTTCGGTGCAGAAAGAAGCCTGATATCTGCGGGCGGATGTTCCCTTGCGATACAGGCAATGCTTAAGATTGCTTCCGAAAGTGGAGGAAAGCTCTTGTGTGCAAGGAACGCACACAGAAGTGCGGTGAATGCCATTGCACTTTTAGGAATAGAACCTGTATGGATATCGCCTGACAGAGAAAACGGTTTTACAGGCAGAATTTCTCCTGAAAAGGTAGAGGAAATACTCGGTGCAGACAAAGATATAAAAGCCTGCTACATAACCTCGCCGAGCTATTACGGTGAAATAAGCGATATTCCGGCAATATCGGAAATATGTCATAGGCACGGTGTAATTTTGCTTGTTGATAATGCACACGGCTCACATCTTGCGTTTATGAGGGATAATATGCATCCTATTTCAAACGGTGCGGATATGTCTGCCTGCTCACTTCACAAGACTTTACCCGTTCTTACGGGAGGTGCTTTGCTCAATATTGCAAATTCGGAACTCTCGGAAAATGCGAAGGATGCAATGGCACTTTTCGGTTCGACAAGTCCCTCTTATATTATAATGACTTCCATTGATTTATGTGTGGATTATATGTCAGGTGAGGGAAAGAAATTATATAGTGAGTGCGAAGAAAGGGTTGCAGGTCTAAAGAAAATAGCCTCGCAAAGGGGAATTAAACAGCCGGAGGGTTTGTGTGACCCTTTGCGGATTACGCTGAATACCGCATCAGTCGGTCTTGCAGGAGAAGAACAGGAGGAATATTTTGAAGGACACGGAATAGACTGTGAGTTTTGTGACGGGGAAAATGCCGTGCTTATATGTACGCCATTTAACAGTGATGAGGATTTTGAAAGGCTTGAAAGGGCGATAAAGGAAATTCCTTTGGGAAAGTGTATTAATTCAAAAGGTATTTTTACGGAAGCTCCGATAAGAAAATTGTCTGTAAGGGAAGCAATGCTTTCCGTTTCGGAAACCGTAAGTACAGAAGAGTCTGTCGGAAGAGTTGCGGTAAGCACAGCCTGCCCTTGTCCCCCGGGGATACCGCTTATCATGCCGGGAGAGATAATAAGCAGGGAAATAGCGGAAAGGCTCTCAGAGTCGGGGATAAAGAAAGTAAAAGTGATAAAACAAAACTCGTTATAGACAAAACGGTAAGTTTTACATGGTGCTTTTGTCATATCAAGCAAAAGATATACGGACGAATACTGTTTCCGTCCTCAAAGCTCAGTAACTTTGAGTATTCAAAAAATCTCTTGAAAACTATGGTTTTGAGCTGCAGGATGTTTACAGGGCATTGGAAGTAATAGTAAAAGAGATAAATTTCATTCAAGCAGAGCTTTACAAAAACAGCTTAAATTATATACCTCCCGCATTTTGCCTTTATTACGGAAATACTAACAAACAGAAAATCCTGCATCCGCTTGAAAAGCAGATAATGCAGGATTTCGGTAAATATGAATTTGTAGTGTGTACGGATGCAAGACTTTCCACCGGGAAAGACGAACTTAATATCTTCTCTCCTGTGCGTTTCGTGCTATCGACCGGATTCATCCGGCGTTCGGATTTGTCGGCAACGCACCGTCACCCGTGCCTCTCCACCGATGGTGCAGGAAAACAGGGTCAAGTCCCACTTGCTGCTTTTCATTTCTTTCACAGCGGTCGGTGCAAGCGTTTCCACGGCAGCCACCTCATACGAAAAGTCATTGCCGGCCATATCGGTAAAAAGCACGCTGTCTCCCGGAGAAAGATTTTTTAGCCTCCCGAAATGGGATGTATAGTTGTGTCCGCAAATTACAAAACCGGGTAGATAGGCAGTCCCGACATACCGGCAAGGGGCAATTCTCATCCGTTCATAGTCCCAGGTATCCATCACCGGCAGTTCCAACCCCAACGCCGGGATCGTAACTTTCCCGACATACAAGTACCCGTCGATTTCTTCTGTCGGCATTTCCATATACGGATTCAGAATATAGTCCGGCATATAGTCAGGCATTGTGTCTGAAACAGGCGGTTTCCGGACGGGCATACGGTCTAAAATACCACTTACGGATTGCCCTGCCCGGTAATCATCCCAAAGGTTATAGCCGCCCAACGTGAGAGCGGCCAAAATGAAAAGACAACCTATGCTGATGAGCGCCGCCGCGCCCCTGCGCCTATGCATCCGAGCCGTCCTTTTTCCGCAGCAGCAGAAAAATTCCGAAGAAGAGTGCGACCACACCAATTCCGCCCAGCACCGGCACAGGCCACCAAAGTAGTCCCGTCTGCGGCAGGGTTGGCTCGTCCGGTGTACCCGGCGGAGGCGGCGGTGAATTTTTGCTTGTATTAGTTACGGTAAAGGTAATATCCTGCCGGGTAATCTGAACCGTATAGTCCTCCGGCACTTCCTTTTCGGTGAGTTTCCAGTCGTAAGCAGCTTCCAAACCTTTCCAAGTATACGACCAGTTATTTGCAGCGTTCAGCATCTGTTCATCATAGATCTTCCCGTCACAAAGAAGCTGTACGGTAATATTCTGCGGGCGTTTTTCTTCGTTTCCGTCATCCTTCCATATTTTCAAGGCACGGCGGGTAACCATTTCCCCTGTGAAATTACCTGTGACCTCGTACTTCGGCTCGGCTACCACATCATAATCCCTGTCTCCGTTTGCTGTCGCATAAGGGACAGTAACTAACATCGGCTGGGGAAACAACCGCTGTTTGCCCGAATCGACGGGGCTGCCAATAAGCAAATACAGTCCGTCCGAAAGTCCTTCAAAACAGAATTCGCCCTTTTCATCCGTTTGACCGGAGGCGAGGGGTGCAATTTTATCTCTTTCCACGTAAGCCGCCAAAGTGGAAGCAGTCGTTTTCCATTCGTCACTGTATACATCGTTTGGTATTTGCACGGAATAATCGGAAAAAGAGGCAATCAGGGTATATCCGTTTCCGTCCCACTCTCCAGCTTTATAAATATCAAATGCTGCGTCTGTTACCGACTGATTCTCATGCCGGAACAAAACGGTGACGGATCCGGTTTCGGCAGCAGAAGCCGGCATAGCAGCCGTAAGTAAGAGCAAGATACAAAATATAAGCGGTAAAATACGTTTTTTCATGATTGGATTTCCTCCTCACGGCTTTCAGAGTCAGATTGTTTCTTCATTTTCTTTCTTTTATGAATTAAAATGACAGCAATTACAATTCCCGCGAACAAAATTGCCGGCAGGAATGCAAACCACCAATTCCATTTTGAAGTCAGTATCTCGGCGGCAGATGTGCTCTCCTGCGATGGAGCAACCGGTGTTTCGATGCGGTGACCGGTAACAAGAAGTCGGTCAGTATTGATTCCATAAGGCGTACAGGTCATCAGCGTGCAAAGCTCCTTACCCTGCTCTATTCGCAGATCTTTCAGCTCACCGGGCTCTACACGCTTAATACTCTCCACCTCATATGTCAGCGTTTCAGACAGAATATGCAGCATAAATGTATCGCCTATTTTCAATTGGTCGAGATCGGTGAACAGCCTCGCCGACGGCAGCCCGCTATGACCCGAAAGAACAGTATGCACGCTCGTTCCCGGAACCGGCAGACTGGAGGAGTCCAGATGTCCCGAGCCGATTTGCAGCACTGCTTCATCGGTGCCGTGATAAACGGCCAGATAGATATCCGCCCCGGGCACCTCGACATATCCCATCATGCCGGAACTGTCGAGATTCAAAAGACTTTCATATTCTTTACGCTCCTCAGTGGTCAAGGCGCCAATGTACGGATCGGAACGGAACAGCCGTTCATTGTAATCCTGCGCCGCTTTGAGCATTGATTTATACTCACTGTCATCCAGTGTAAGCAGTTGTCCTTTGTAGGCATCAATAGCCTGATTGTTGAGAGAGTCGTTGATTTTGTCCGCCACTGTCGGGTACAGCACCAATGCAATTCCCACCAGCAACATTAAGGCAATCGCAATGCCGGATAGAATTTCCGATACATTCTTTTTCTTCTTTTCTCTCTGCTTTTTCATTTTGTTTTCCTATTCCACCTCACCTTTCGCACAACCGCCACGATAACAACGGCAATTAAAACGGGTAAGCCGATAATAACTGCCCACAAAACAGGCGGCAGCGGAGTAGGAATTGTCTCAATCGGTTTATTCTCATCCGGAAGCCGCTCCTTCGGTGTCCGGATGCGCACGCCTGTCACCAACAACCGGTGGGAATTGACTCCGTAGGGTGTGCAGGTCATCAGGGTGCAGAGGTCGCTCTGCGGGTCGATTTCCTGCTTTTCCGCCTCCTCCGGCAACAGCACAACAGTAGATTCCACCTGATAGGTCAATATTTCTCCTAAAATGTACAGCTCGAAGATATCTCCCTTTTTCAGTTGGTCAATGTTACTGAACAGCCTGGAAGATGGTAAGCCGGTGTGGCCGGATAGAATGGCGTTGGTTCCCACTCCGCCCACCGGCAGAGAGGAACCCTCGATATGCCCGATCCCGGTCTGCAATACGTTTTCCTCGGTGCCATGGTAAATTGGCAGATAAATACCGACCTTTTCGATCCCGATATATCCCATCATGCCGGTGCCTGAGGGATCAAGCAGACTATCGTATTCTTTTTTCAGGGTCGGATTCAACTCGCCGATGCTGGCGGAGCGTTCAAGTAACGCGGTATTATATTTGTGTGCCGCCGCAAGCATTTCCTGCCGCACAGTATCATCAAGTTGCTGTACTTCTCTCCGGTAGTCTTCTATATCTTTTTTATAATTCAACGAGTTGATATAATCCGCTGCTGTCGGATACAGCAGCAGGGAAATTCCCATGAGCAAAACGAGAGTTACGACAATCGCGGAAACCAGGCTGTGACTTTTCGGTTTCTTATTTTTCGTTTGCTTCATAAGGCACTCCCCTGCCGCCGTATCAGGGATAGAACCCCCCCGAACGGAACGGACGGCGTATTAAATATTTTACTTATGTGTTTTCTTCGGTCTTTTTGTGCTTTCTGTAGACAATCACCAGATAAACGACCGCACCAACAATCAAAGTATCACCGAGCACATAGAAGATTATTGTGCCGATGCCGCCGGTAAAGGGCAGCAAGGGTGCTTTTTGGTTTTCAATGTTATCCTTCAACAAACCGGTTTTGAAGCGAGCTACACGGTCTGTGAGTTCATCGCCTACCGGTTTTGCCTCGGTGCCGAGGGGAGCCGTGTCATACTCAGCCGCCGTGCTCAAATACGTCACGGTTTCCCCACCGTGGGTATAGACAACTTTTTCCAGCTCACCTGTAGCTTTGATATTTGCATCAATTTTGATATCGAAATCCTCTTCCGGTCGGTTGTAACCGTCAGGCACAATTACCTCTTCGAGTTTGTATGTTGCTGCATCCAAGCCGTAGACATCGGGAAGTTGTCCATTGCTGCCCTCTCCGGCTTCGAGGAAATAGTTCTGCAATTCCCCCTTTGCTGTCTGCAAAGCCAAGTATGCGCTGCCGGTCTTTTCACGTTCTGCGTTCGTAGCCGCGTCAAAAATCGCTTTCTTATCCTTGTAGTCTTTAATCAGATTCTTAACAGCTTCAGTAGTGTTGGAACCGTCGGTTGTGGTCCATCCGGTCAGGCGGCGAACAGGACCGCTCACTTCGCCTTTGTTACCGGCCTTAGTTTTAGCGCTCTCTGCATCTCCTTGGGTATCATAGAATGTTTGCTCTTTTTGGTCAGCAGAAGTCAGAACATACTGATCCTTAAAGATTGCATAATTATCGTCCTTATCTTTCAGCACGAATCCCGCACCTTCCAGACCTTTTTCATTACCGTCTACCTTGGTCAGATCCAGACCGAACGCAAAGACATTGACTTTCCTTTCCACTGTCTTACCGGTGCTGTCACCGTTGGGGTCGTTGGGGTCGTTTGCGTATTCGAGCTGTACGGTGTTGGGGTTGCCGACAGACAAAATCACGGCATCATTATTTACCTGTGCGTAGTAGGTGACAACAAACACGGACTTGGCGGTGACATCAATCGGCTGGGAGCCACTATTCAGTGCTTTCAGGTTGTTAAAGGAAATCTCCAGATTACAGGGATCATCTGTTTCTTCAGATACTGTGTAGTTGCCGTTCACCGGGATGACAGTACTTGTATTTTTATCAAAATTAGTGTCTGCGTCCGCATCATCCTTATTTGCATACACACGGACAGTCGGCTGATGAGCGGCATCATTCACAAAGGTCAGACTCTTGCTGAGGGTATCATGAAAAATGTATTTGTATGACTCGAACTCGTCAAAATTCATCGGAAGTGTGCCGGTCAGCTTGAACTGCACATAATCGCTCACGCCGGCAACATCGCCTTTGGCATCTTCTTTTCCGGACACTGTGTCGACAACAATGTCCTTTTCCACATCCGGAACAGATGCCTTCAGGTTAATCTCCTGATAGCCCAGCACAGCGAGGATATACTCGGAACGTGCATCGGGAACTGTGGTAGAAGGTGTGTGGGCATCGGCAAACATATAATAGCCGGGCTTGGTGAATGTATAGGTCAGATAATCATCCGATGCATCTTCATTTTTACCATTGCTCAGAACAGGTTTACCATCTACGGTCACCAGACCACTAACGCCGGCAACAGTTTTGGCAAAATGCTGCATGAAAACGGCGTCCGTATGCTTTTCCAACACCTTGGCAAGACCTGCGGCATCTTTTTCATTAACATCTTTGAAGATGTTCGTATCTGTAACTTCGTCCATTGCCCACTTATCTGTAACTCCTTTCAGTGCCGTTAGCAAGTTAGCACCATCATCCTTGATACTTTCGCCCCACTTGACATCGGCAAGTGTATAGTTGTTCCAGTTGTCGGCTCCGTGATCTGTATTGCCCTTCGTTTCCTCTTTGTGGGGTGTGCCGGTAAAGAGCTGGTACACATTAAATTGTCCCTCAGACATTTTGGGTAGACCGCTCTTGTTGTTAATAACCACCTTGAGGTTATCCTGCTCTGCCGCAAGAACGGGGATGGCAGCGGTCAGTGCCAGTAAGAATACCAGCGCACAAGCCAACAGCCTGCTCAGGTTCCGATTTGCATTTTTCATTTTCTTATGTTCCTCCCTTTGTTGATTTGATATTTTCTGTTTTGCCGATTCACTGGCGTTTTTCTCTCTTCCCAATGGGAAATTCGCGAAGTGATTTTTCTTCATTTTCTTGCCCTCCGATTCGAGCGTTTCTTAAGCACAATAAATGCCGTTGCCAATCCAATCAGCAAAACACCTGTCAGTTCGATTGCTCCGACTCCGACTCCACCGACAAACGGTAAGACCGGTGCTCTTTCATTCACAAAGAGCAGATAGACCGGCGTGTCGAAGTCTTCGATGGTTCCCTCAACGCTGTTGCCCGTGAGATTCAGATAATTGCCATCGCTTTCGGTCGTGTCATCCGGATTCCCCGCCACGTGCTGGAGGTTATAGCCGTCTTTTTGGGTTTCCTCCACTTTGTAGGTCGTACCGAGCGGAATTCCTTCAATCTCCAGCTTTTCATTATGCTTCAGCTTGACTTCGGCTTTCACGCTGCTGCCATCCGTTTGCGGAACGAATTTAATCTCGGTATCGGTATATTCCTTGTTATTCGCATTGTATTTCGTGGCTGTAAGATCGGCTTCATTCAGCTCCATTCCCGCTGCTTTGGTAAATGTTACCGTAAATCCGAAGTCCTTATTCTCGTCATTCTCGTCCGGGTCTTCGTTTTTGATTTTCTTTTGCACCGTAAGCCCACCGGTTTGCAGCAGATTCTTAAAATCCGCACGGTTGGTGGTCGTTACCGGGTCGATCGCATCCGGATCAACACTTGCCCGAAGGATAGTACCTGTTTTAGTGTAATCCGCATCCACCGGCTCCCCACCATTCTTTGGCACAACCGGGTATTTTTCATTTTCCTTTTCGGTGACGGTAAATTCCGTTCCCGCGATCAGCCCATAGAACACAATCGCCTCGTTTGCTTTGAGCTGAACCGTATAGGTGTGATCGGTGTTTTCATCCGGCTTGATGGGTTTCAGTCGATAGGTCGTATTGGTGAGATACTGCTCGTATTCATCGAGCTTCGGCGCATTTTCCGGCATTTTATAGGTCGTTCCGGAATCCGTCCACTCCTCTGTGCTTGTCAAGGAGTTTTTGTCGCCCTTCCAGTAGTGCAGCGTACTGTCCGTTTCGGTCATGGCGTTGTTGTTGGTCGGCGTAAAGGTCACCGTGAAGTTAAACTCTACGTCCGGTGCAGCGAGTATAGGTTGGTTGTCCGCGTCCACCATCTCTTTTGTCAGCACGAACAGCTCGGGATCAATCGTGTTGGTGTAATGCACCTGCTCCGATAAATAGCCCGTGCTGCCGAACACGGAATAGATTGGAATCTTCTGCGTGCCGGGGCGGTCGATGCTGTCGGAGCCGGGCTGCCGGATATGGCTGATTTCCTTTAAGAGATAGCCATACTTCACCTGCTCGTCGGTCAGCTTTTCGGTAAAGCGATAGGTGATACTGTTGCCGAGACCGGTCAGCAGCAGTCCCTCCCCGGATTTGAGGGTATAGGATGCCGTGTTTTCTGCGACCTCTGCGGGTGTGCTGTTGCTTTTTTCCGGCGTATCATTGAACAGATCCGGTCGGTCATCGGTGGGAATGATTTGGTCGTACAGTTCGTCACTATTTCCAAAGTAGAGCGGCATCGTCATATACCGGGTACGACTGCTAAAGGGGGAGTAAACCGTAGAATCGGTGCTTTCCGAATTGGGGATAACAGTTACCAGCGGGAAGGGAACTTCCAGCTTTTTGTAGCTGCTCTCATTTTCGGAATTATACGCCCAGGTTCCGGTGCCATCAGCCGTTACTTCATTGTATGGAATAAACACTGCCTGCTTCGTCCAGTATTCACGGCTGCCGGCGGGTCGATTTTTTGTTTCATCCGTTTGACCCGTAACAGCTTCTACGAACTTTTGATTGTCTGTGTCGTCAGGCTTTTTAATCTCATCAGAATAATACTTCTCAGGATAATACTCAGTTGTGCCAACGCCCTCTTTTTCGGTCGTGCCGCCCTCGTATGTGGAGGCAAAGAGTTGATAGTTTAAGGCCTCGGCACTGCCCGGCAGATATAAGTAATAGAAATTATCGGTCGTTTTATTGCAGAGTTCTTCTGTCGCCGCACCGTTAGCATCAGCGTAATAATAATTGGTCACGCCATCCTTTACAACCTCGACAATTTGCCTCGGTGGGTCATTGCCCCCATAGTCGAACAAGGCTCGGCTGCTGTTCGTATCCAATAGGAGCGAAGAGTTATCGGTCAGAATTTCGAGAGATTCCACTCTCTTTTGCCAGGACTTTGAGTAAGGATTCCATTGTAGTCGCTGTGCCAGATACTCACCCGTCAAGCCCTGCACATATACTTGATATTTGAAAACTTCGTTTTGTTGATCTGTGGTCAAAGTAAATCCGTCCGGTGCCACAAGCATCTTTGTCATCATCAGAGTTGAGTTTGCGACTTCAAGCCGACCGTTGTTGCCGAGGTAGTTATTGATAACCAGTCCGTTATTGGGGGTGGATATATCTGACATGGTGGGGATATAGTAGTTGTTAGCGGTATGGGTCACATTGCCAACATAATACTGACTGCCTGTATCAAGCTCAGGACCTGTTCCATTACCAATTTCATCCTGCGAGAGCTTTGCCCGCATATTGTTGAACATATCGCCCACGCGGATACCGCCGGTGCGGGTCGCAACCGACCAGTCGAACAACTCGTCAAACTTCGCCTGCCGCTCGGCTTCGGGTACAGCGGTGATCTGTGAAATCAGAAATTTCATGTGCGGATCCTGCTGTATGCCTTCCCAGTATTCGCAGTCGAGGTCGAGGTAGGTTTCTCCGGTATCCGTCGGCTCATCGTCTTTCAAGTGAAGACCCGACAAATAGTCACGCAAATCGGGACCCGTCAGGGTCAGCTTTTCGAGTGTCGGGCGACCACGTGTATCGTCACCCGTGTCGGTGTGTGAGTTGTATTCAAGTTCTAATTTGCAGCTGCCATTGGTGTCACTCCAGCAGAGCATATCACCGTTGCTGATGTACTTGGATTGCAGACCGGAGCCGAACGCCGAACCCTTACGGGCAATCATGCGGTTGACCTTACGAACCGCCTTCGTGCCGGCAGCGGTACTTCCATCAACATTTTTGCCCTCACCATCCAAAGGCTGGTAATACTCGGTGCAAAGGAAGAAGTAATCGTCAGACGAAAAGGAAACGGAATCGTTCGTATAGGTGTCTGCACCCGGGTTTGAATCGACCTTATTTAACTGATCGGAGGTATACGTAATGATTGCATCGGTAATATCTTTCGGCAGCGGGTAGAATTCTCCTTTTGCGTCCTCGACCCAGTAAACGCCGTCACCGTACAGCGGCTTCTTATTCTGCAGAGCGAGCTTGAATGCTTCCTCGCTCTCATAGGTTCCGACAAATTCGCCGCCCGACCAATTCGAGCCGCCTATCTCTCCGTTTTCCCATTTGGTTTCGCCGTTGCCGGAGCGATTTGCGCCCCAACCTGTGTTATCCTCGTTATCTACCGGCGTTACATTACCATCTGCATCCGCCACGCGGTAGGCATGAGCGGTCAGGGGCAAACTCTTCTGAAAGATGTAATAGCGGTTTTTTTCACCTGGCGAGAAAGTCACCGCCGCATCTCCTCGTGTACGGTAGGACTGAGCCTCATCACTGGTATACCCGGTATAAGGAGTATTGGAATACCAGTTGGAAATAAAGTAAATGTTATTGTTTTCGGGGTCACTGTGACTTGCAATATATTCGCCGGAAATCTTGGACACATCCACGCCGGTTTGCTTGCCGTCCGTGCCACGCCGGATTAAATCCTCCGTTAATCCCACCGCGTAAAAGAGGCGGAACGGGTGGACTGTGTCTTATCATCCAGGTTGTCCTTGTATGAAATAGGACCATCAATATCGGTGCTTATCTCCGCCAGCTGAGTAGGCACCGCTAACATCGGAACATTCACATACAGCGAATCATCGTAGCCGCTCATATCTTCCGGTGTTATTGAACCCATCTCGTCAATGAAGTCGCCCACGTGTTCTTGCCAGACACGAATGTCCGACAGACGGTAAACACCGGGATACTCGCTGTACATACCCGTACCGACGGGATAGGAGTTGTGAGTATTGAAATAATCGGTCCATTCTTTTTGAAGGGCTTCGGGAATTGTAGTACCGAAAACCGGATTGCGGCGAAGTTCATTACGATCCTTCTGAGAATCGGCAAAACGGTAGCAGGTATAAACGGCGTTTTTGGTCTGCTCCGGGATATCGGTCGGATTCATTTCATTAGTAATGCCGGAGGTAGGCACATATTCCGCCAGTGTCTTGTAGTTGAGCCGCAAAACCCAGCCCTTCGCCCAGGCATCCGCCGCCGAACTGCAATCTTTGGGCAAGCCATTTATGTAGCTATATTCCGCAGTTTTCGCATCTCCCTTGTACCAACCGATCTCCAATGGATCTTTGTCGGGATCCGCATCCGGGTTTGGATAGCCAACTTTATCATCGTTGTTGTGCATATAGTCGTAATTCCACTGATAATCGTACACGCCTGCACGCACGAGCCCGTGCATTTCACCGAAGAGCAGCATGGACATATCAAAGGTTTTTTCTTCCGAACCTTTCACTTCGCCGCCAACATTGATTGCACCGTGTTTCAGCTCCATATATTCGCCCAAAGGGTCTTGATATGTGATAGAATTAGTCGCACCGGATGCGTTACCGTTATCGCTGGAAAGGGGAGCAAACGCAGCTTCTTGAATCCCCTTGAGCATATCTTTGAATGTAGCACTTAACCCACCGCTGGAGGTTTCCACAAATTTGGTGTTATATTTGATATTGTCGATGATGTCGCTTTTTATGACGTCGGTCGGATCAGTCGACGTAGTGGCAATTTGGTTAAAACTTACTGTTTTTGAACCGTCCGTATCGGTGAATGTGACTTTTAATGGAGCATTTGAACCTGACCACTCTTGAAATTTCTGATAAGCCTTGATAACATCGTTTTTTTGTTTCCAGTCATTAGGGTTTATACCATTACATTGCTGCGGATCATCGCTAAAGAACTCCAAGGGATCAAGCCCAGCATATACGCGGGGTTTTTGCCATTCTTCGTTCGGCGTATCTACGCTGACCGTCAAAATCTGGAAATCCGTTCCCATGTAGCGATTGTCCTTCAATATGTTCTCATCTCTGGCATCCTGCACGAGCTTGGCATACTTTTTTTGTACCTTTGACTTCTCATAGGAAGCCGTCATCAAAATATCCAAAATCGTCACATCGCCGCCGCGGTTGTATGTTGGTCTTGTACCGGTTGAACCTACAACGCCGCCCTCCACACTTTCGGTGCGGTACTTTGTCCACTTTTCCTGAAAAAAGCCCGACATATTTTTCGTTATGATTGGCACATCATGCCATTCATTGCCTGTGGCAGTGCCATTTTTTTGCTGCAATGCATAGTTGGCACCACCATCGGTCATCACGATGGCAATAGGGATACGCTGAACAACAGTTTCTTTTCCAGACTTCGATGTATAGGTTACGGTTACATCATCCTTATCAGTGTAATGGCTATAAAGCTCCTCAAATCCCTGATAAATTCCCGCCTGCAGGTTAGTTATGTAACCGATATTTACCGTCCCGGGAGGGTCGCTGCTGTATTTGGTACTCTGAAAAGCGTTGCGAGTATAACTTGTGTAGATACCACTCCCGTCATCCACCTTTCTCAGATTGTCAACTGTTTTGATCAGATAGGTCGCACCCTTGTATCCTTCAGGTTCGGGAGCTGTGTCGCCGTAGTAGCTTCGGAAATTTTTAACCTCCAAATATTTGCCGTCCGTCGGCGTTTCATAATGCCCGAGCTTCAGCAGTGTGCGTGCCGAGCCGCCGTAGCCGATCACCGCCACGCGGCTGTCTTTGCTCGTCTCCATCACTTCCTTAATGGATTGGTTGATGGATTCCAGGACAGCATAAATACGAGAATGTGTAACGCGCTGGCTGTTCGACTTATTATAGTCGTTGTGTGAATGATTCAAATTTTGGACATCGTTTGCCATCGAGCCGGACATATCGAGGAGGATTACCAAGTCTACCGGGGACGGCGGATACTCGTTGACGACCTGAGAACTCGCTAAGGCTGAAAAAATTGTTCCAAAATCAGAATTGAAATTTACGGTTCCGGTGTAGCCGTCGGTATTCTCATCAAGATTGATATTGTTACCATAGGCAAAAACACTCTTATCCGTCCAGATACGACCGGCATACCGACTGCCCCAATCAGCCGACAGAAGTTGATCGCTGTAGGTGTCGCTTGTATCCCTATCGGCAATACGTTTCATCGCATTCGCTGTCGCTTCCGGGTTGACCGCAGATGATGACACCCAATCGCCGGAATTACACATCATGACCGCTATCATGCACAGGCACAGCAACATAGAAGTAACTCTTCTCAACGCATTGCCAAAAGACACGGATCGACCGGTTCTCGTCCGCTCGTAATGCCTTCCCGCCTGTTTTTCGGAAAATTCTGTTTTTGGAACAATTCTTTTCATAAAAATATCCTTCCTTCACACAAAGGAGCTATAAAATGCTGTTTTAATTGCGTACAATGTCAAAATATAAAATAAAGACCACATAAGGACGAACAAAGCCGTTCCTTTTCAATCAAAAATCTGCAAATATTGAAACCACTTCGATAGAAATCCACTTACCAACCCTACTAACCGACAAAATCCGTATTCGGAAGCACTCGCATCGTCCGCCACCGGACTGCTTGATAATCGTTTTTTTTTGCATATTTATCGAACAAAATGGCATAATAATAACGAACAATAAAAGTACAGGTCGTTTTAAGCTGGTGCGACCACGCTCATTATACACTATAATAAATTGTCAATAATATTTTATACATTTTTTCCAACAAATTTCAAGTTCTAAATTTTCAAAGTAAATGCAACAAGTTTACAAAAGTATGTTGCAATTAGTCTGATGAACAGCATGTTGCATTTAATTTAAATCTATTCATAGATTTTGAACCAGAGGCAAAGTAGGCACGGCTTGCGCTTGACCTTGATAGGTTATCCAAAAAATGCTATAATGAATAATCATATTATATCTATACACACAGCATTTTTTTGATGTTCCATTTCCGGATGATAAGTATAAATGAACAGAAATCCGCTGCATTTAGTTTGGGGAAATGTTTTTTTACAAACAATGGTTTTCTTAATATCTTTTTGGAATTTTTATACTAACCAAATTTGCGTTGTGTTTACTTTCGTATGCGGTTTTCTTCGCAGAGTTCCTTACTCTGCGAAAAAAAATAGAGCAGACTGAGGGACACTCTGTTCCTCAACCTCCCATTGCACCGTACGTACGGGTTCCGTATACGGTGCCGCATTAATACAGGTGTTACTACAATTAACCGGGATAGTAATTTCAGAGGGTTGACCAAAACAGGTCTGCCCTCTTTCTTGTTTGCCTTTTCTCAAATTTTCGGTGAACGCAAATCTATCCTAAATGCTCCCACCACCTTTTTACCGTCAAGGTTTAACACACAATCGAGTAGGGCGGATTTTCTCCGCCCTCTCACACCACCGTACGTGCCGTTCGGCATACGGCGGTTCAATTC
>CANPXK010000041.1 GCA_947585965.1 uncultured Clostridia bacterium | reverse complement strand
GTGCGACAGCTTATTTATATTACCACACTCTTCTCCCTTTGTCAACTACTTTTTTCTATTTCTACAAATTGTATTCTCTATTGTTTTTTTGACAATAATATTACTATCTGTATTTTTTATAAATTTATACGTTCTTTATATATTATTCCTTACGGTAATATATGTTAATAAAGACAGAAATCCGCCGCACTTCATAAATGCAGCGGTTTCTTCGATCCATAGTATTATAAAATTATCTGTCAGCTTTATCAAAATTTACAACAGCATTGATAAAATCTTCCTTACGCTTGGTATTTGCCTCATCTCCGCTATTTACTGTGTAGGACACAAGATATTTATTGTCAGGTGACAAAGTTGCCTCATATGCGGCATTGCTCACGTTGGCATTTTCACCGAAAACATAATACTTTCCGTCCTTCTTTACCTCACGGATAACTCTCATGGCATCGTCATTCAAATTATCCGTATCGTATTCAAAAAGCTCAACATATACAACTGCCCCGTCTACTTTGAAATTAAAACGGTCGCCGGCCTTTGCTCCCAAAACAGAACACATAAGCTCCTGCGGTTCGGCCTTTTCGGGAATATATCCCAAAGCAACAAGATATTTTTCAAGACCCATAAGATTTTCAGTATAATTACTTATTTTCACCTTCTCAGGATCAGCCGCTTCCTCCGTTTTAACCTCCTCAAGCGACGGTCCGCCGGTACCGAAGCATCCCCCGAATAAAACAAGTGTCGATAGTAATAATACAAACAGTAAAACTTTTTTCATAATATCCTCCGCGTATAATCAATCAATTAACAACATCATTATACAACATTAACCGCCCAAGTTCAAGCAGGAATTACATTTTCATATCATTTCCGAAGATCATTCCCGCACCCGGTGCAAAACTCACTTTCCGGTCTGTTGACCGCCCCACATATATTGCAGATAACCGTTTTATTCTCAGACGGTCCTATACTGCCGTCATTATTCTTCGGAAATTCTATATGTACAAAATCCCTGTTGCCCGCAGCCTGAGGGACAGTATTCACTCCAAAAGGCTCTGCTGTCTGCGGATTTGCACCATTCCTGTCGGGAGATGTATAATAACTCTGATAATAGGAAGCCGCTGTGCTGTCGCCGTTCATATAAAGATTGGAGCCGTAACCCGAGAAAGAACGTTGGGCTGCCCTGACTGCCAAACGATAATTTATTGCAAAAAAAGAAGCATTCAGAATAACTATTATTGATGCAACACAGAACAAATTAAACATAACTACAGCCGCGGAATTACGCTTTATCGCATCTGAAAGCATCGTACTGCCATCGGATAAATAAAAAATTCCTGACTCGAACCCGCATACATTGTAAATCATACCAACCGCACAGCAAAATGCCGCAGCTATGACAGACATTACAATGAAAAATGTCGTTCCCTTATCCGAGAGCACTAAACATTTCAAGGTATTTCTGACAGATGAGCAAAACACCAATCCGCTTATTGACCAAATTATAAATACAACGGACAATAACATATCCGAAAAAAATATTTTCCCCAAATCCAACATAAGTTCGTTGATGGTTTCATAATCTCCTAAAATCAATGTCAGACCAATCTGAGCGATTGAAAAAAAGAACATTATGGTGTGATATACAATGCAGGAAACAAAGAAAAAGCTGCCCGTATTGGCAAGTGAATTAGGCAAAACCGGGCTTTCCCTGTCTTTCAAGTGCTGAATAAAATTGACCATTCCTATGCATGGAACCAGAAGAGCGGCGATAAAATAAAACACTCTCGCTCCGAACACAAAAAAGGTCAGCACCTGAACAGCCATATTCTGACGGCTCTCAAAAACCGTACCGTTTCCCGATGCCATATGGAACGTATATATTTCCGCATACACCAGACAGACAAGCATAACAGCTATGCCAAGGGCGATAAACACACAATGCCGCGGATTGAGTGCCTTTTTTATAAATTTTGCATTATCGGCATAAGGGTTAAGGTTAGGCGAAAACATAAAATTATTATTCATACAATGCCCCCTTGAAAACACAGGCAATAAACACTAACAATATAACACAGAACATCAAATCCGGCAAGTAAAAAATTTCAATTATTACAATTTTATAATATTAACCAAGTCTTCATTCAATGTAAAGCAACCTCGAAAGCACTCTCCGGATTTAATTACTGTCTTGCATCAAACAAATACAGAACCTAATTTATTTTTACGTAAATTATCAGCAAAATAAATTTAACTACACTTATTTTACTTCATCATTAACACATATTGTTATAGAATTTTTGTCGTAATAATCACTCATATATTCATTATCCCAAAAATCACTCAAAAATAAGACATACGGACGACATTCAGGCTTATCAACAAGCCTATCAAAGACAACATCCTTTACATCATCATCCTCAAGAACAGCACACCTATCATAAAACGTTTTATTAAATGTATATGCACTGCCATCAACTAATGCTTTTATCGCTCCCAAGACAGTAAAGTTTTTTATGTGATAGAACGTTGCAGACGATATTACAAAAGAGAGCGCAACAAAAATAATAAAGATAGACGAATAATGTTTTTCTAAGCTTTTCGGACGAGGAATAAGCTTTTTATTTTTATAATTCAGTACAATATTTTTATTTATATATCCCAGAATATAGAAAGTATTTGCAAATAATAAAATAACATATGCAAAGAAAATAACATCACTAATCCTACCCGGCAGAACGCCCATAGCATAAAGCGAAGGTGTAAACATTACTGCTAAAAATAAAAATGATGCTACAATCATTGCTAACGGATGGCGAAATGATAATTTACTTTTTACAGCAACCGCATATAATATCGGAACCGAGAAAATCAGAACACATAAAAGTGGAAATGATAACCAATTGACTGAATCTCTCAATGTCTGAATGAGTGCAAGTCCAATCGCTTTAATT
Source organism: uncultured Clostridia bacterium (assembly GCA_947585965.1). Lineage (GTDB taxonomy): Bacteria > Bacillota > Clostridia > Oscillospirales > Acutalibacteraceae > UBA1213. Next base: position 16,197 of record CANPXK010000041.1, on the reverse strand, counting down.
GCGTTCGGTTTATCAAAATACGCCACCTGTCTTACGGTATTTCCGGGAGCGGCAATATTAATAGCAAACCCAACGCTATATAAACAAAACGGTACAAGAAGCCAAAGACTGTGAAAATGTTTTTTTGCACAAATATATACGATAAATGCGACATAAATTACCGCTGTAGCCAATGTGGTTACATAATTTGAACCCGATATAAACACCGAAAGAATTATAATCGTAACTAAACGGATAACAGACTTTATTTTGGGTACGTTTCCGGAGGTCTGTATATATCGGATAATCTTTGCATACAAAACAAGCGAAAGACCAAAGAAGAAAGTATAATGAACGGAACCATTAAACCAAAAGAATGCCTGTACCGGTGATGGAAGCATATTTATGCAGAGCAGCAAAATCAGTAAAACTACAATTCCTGTCTGGTATTTATCTGCACCTATTGTACGTCTGAAAACGACATCACAAAAATATATAATTCCGAATGACAATACTGCAATCATTATAAATGTAGTCAAAAAATACCATCTGTAACCAAATATTGCCGGCTGAAGTGCAAAAAGAAAAATAGAAGTAAAAGTACCCTGCCAGCTATTATATGACGATGCTACTTTTTCGCAGGCACCCTTGAGAACTTCCAAAATGGAGCCTGTCTTATCCCATGCCTTGTGTGTCAACACACTGTAACTGAAATCGTCAGCCGAAGGGGTATTGTAAAATGCTATAATAAAAATAGGAATCACAGAAATTATAAACACTCCAAGCAGTAAGAAAAAAATAAACTTATCACTAAACACCCGCTTTATACGTTCGTACACAGTTTGACAACACTTTCTAAGACCTGCAATTATCTCCAACAATAACCCTCCAATTTTTCCGAAAAATAATGCACAATTATCGAAATCAATACTTAAAGATTGTCAATAAGCAAGTTGAACCAACCAATGGTACATTTTGAAATATGTAAAAAGCTTATTGAATTTCCCGAATATAAGGGAAAAAATCATTTTTAGTTATTCTGTCAAAAAAAGCGAAAACCTGCCCGGGGGGATTCGAACCCCCGATCTTCAGAGTCGGAGTCTGATGCATTATCCGGCTGTGCTACAGGCAGTCAACACTGATAGTATAACATATATTAATCGGTTCGGCAAGTAAAAAATACCATTATTTACGTTTTTTATGTAAACTGTGAGCCGGGCATTTTAAAAAAGGGCTGTCAATCAGACCGATTAAGCCCGATTGACAGCCGAGGGATCCATGTGGTTTATTTTACTGTAATTTTGCACTTTGCCGTTTTACCGTTAGAGGTCTTTACTGTTATCGTAGCCGTACCCTTTGCCTTGGCGGTTACCTTACCGTTCTTCACTGTTGCCACTTTGCTGTCAGATGTAGACCATGTAACGGTGTTAATTACGTTTTTACTCGGTGTAACGGTTGCCTTGAGAGTAAGAGTCTTGCCCTTTGCAAGTGTTGCGGAGGTTCTGTTGAGTTTTACACTTGTCGGCAGGTTCTTGACCGTTACTCTGCACGTTGCTTTTTTGCCGTTTGCTGTCTGTACTGTTATAGTTGCCATTCCTGCGGCTTTGGCTGTTATCTTACCGTTAGATACTGTCGCAACCTTGCTGTTGCTTGTCTTCCATGTTACCCTTATGTTTGTAGCATTACTCGGATTTACGGTTGCCTTAAGTGTAGTGGTCTTACCCTTGCCGAGTGTAACAGATGTCTTGCTTAGTTTTACGCTTGTCGGGTTTACCGTCTTGGGGTTCTTTACAGTTACTTTACAAGTTGCCTTTTTTCCGTTTGCTGTCTGTATGGTAATAGTTGCCGTTCCTGTAGCTTTAGCTGTTATTTTACCGTTTGATACTGTTGCAACCTTGCTGTTGCTCGTCTTCCATGTTACCTTTTTGTTTGTAGCACTACTCGGATTTACGGTAGCCTTAAGTGTTGTAGTCTTGCCCTTGTACAATGTAACGGACGTCTTACTGAGCTTAACGCTTGTCGGATTAATCGTCTTCGGGTTCTTTACTGTTACCTTACAGGTAGCTTTTTTGCCGTTCGCTGTCTGTACGGTAATAGTTGCCGTGCCTGTGGCTTTCGCTGTTATTTTACCGTTTGATACAGTCGCAACCTTGCTGTTGCTCGTCTTCCATGTTACCTTTTTGTTTGTGGCATTACTCGGGTTTACGGTTGCCTTAAGTGTTGTAGTCTTGCCCTTGTACAATGTAACGGACGTCTTACTGAGCTTAACGCTTGTCGGATTAATCGTCTTCGGGTTCTTTACAGTTACTTTACACGTTGCCTTTTTACCGTTTGCTGTTTGTGCGGTAATAGTTGCCGTACCTGCGGCTTTCGCTGTTATCTTACCGTTTGATACTGTTGCAACCTTAGTATTTGAACTTGTCCACTTTATGGTTTTATTTGTGGTATTGTTCGGGCTTATGGTTGCCGTCAAAGTAGTTGTTTTGCCTTTTTCAAGGGTTATACTTGTTTTGTTAAGCTTTATTTTCGTAGCATCTACTATGGGAATGAATTTATAATGGTTCTGTTTAGCATATGTTTCTGCGAAAGAACCGGTATAACCATATATCGTTGTAAGTTTATTACAATTCTGAAATGCGCCTTCATCTATTTCCTTTACAGAAGAGGGTATGGTCACATTTTCAAGATTAGCACAAAAATTAAATACCCATAAATTTAACTTATTAACATTCTTAGGTATACTCACACTTTTAAGACTACTACACATTTGAAACGCACCGGAACCTATAAACTTAATATTATCCGTCAGCTTTATACTCTTTAATCCGGTGCACCCTTCAAATGCAAATCTACCTATATATTCAACACTGTCAGGTATGTTAATTTTTGTTAATTTATCGCAATCTCCAAATGCTTCTTCATATATTGTTATAACACTATTGGATATATTTACTTCTGTCAATCCGGCACAACCAAAAAACACACCGTAACCTATCCTCTCAACTTTATTAGGTATTTTTATACTTTTCAGCTTTGTACAGCCTGTAAATGCACAATCTCCTATACTTGTAACACTATTGGGTAAGTTTATATTTGTTAATTCCGGACAATAGGAAAATGCATAAGACCCTATTTCTTTAACACGACTTCCAAGTGTAACACTCGTCAGTTTTGAACACTCGTCAAACGCATTAGTACCGATGTATGAAACATTATTTCCAACTTTCACATTCTTAAGACCGGTACACCCATAAAATGCATATTCACCTATTGAAGTAACTTTATCCGGTATGTTTACACTTGCCGGTTTCGTACACCCATAAAATGCATAGTCCCCTATTGATGTAACATTATTTCCTATATTTATATTTTTAAGTCCTACACATTTATAAAAAGCATATTCGCCTACCGAAGTGACTTTATTTGGTATATTTACACTTGTCAGTTTTTCACACCCATCAAATGTACCATCTTCTATACTCTTAACATTGTCTGAAATACTTATACTTGCTAATTCTTTACAAGACCAAAATGCATGGTCGCCTATACTTGTAATTGAATAAGGGAAGAACAAAAAAATCAAGGAATAGAGCCAATCCAAGGTAGGGTTGGCTCTATATTTTTTTAAGCGTCAAGAACAGGCAATGATTGAAAATAGGTTTTCAAGTGGGTGTAAAAAAATGAACAAAGGCAATCAGACATACTTTTATATGCCGAAAGAAATAATGTCAAGCGAATACAAGGACTATTCCGCAGAAACAAAGCTACTCTTTTCTATGCTTATCTCCAACGCTAAAACAGCTTCGGCTATTGCCGACACTGCCAAGCTCATTGAAGATATAGGAGTCAGAAAAATCAGCTCCATGCACAAATCACTGGAAAGCGAAATCGCTAAAATCAAAGAAAGTGAGGGTGCGTGATATGTATGATTTTTTCTACGGAAACGAGGCAGAACAGTATCAGTTTTACCGTGTACCTCAAATACTCTTTACTGATGAAAGTTTCAGTAAAATATCCTGCGAGTCAAAATTACTTTATGGTTTTTTGCTTGATCGCTGTGGCTTGTCACGAAAAAACAAATGGTATGATGATGACGGCAAAATATACGTTTTCTTTAAGCAGGAAGAAGCGATTGAAAAATTGAACATAGGTAAAAACAAGGCTGTAAAAATCTTTGATGAACTTGAACAGACAGGATTAATTATTCGTAAAAAACAAGGTCAAGGAAAGCCAATTAAAATCTATGTATGTAATTTCATGAGGATAGTTGATGCGGATAGTTTGCAGACTTCCTCCTCGTCCTGCGTAGAGGAAGTCAAGACTCCCGAAAACAGGGAGTCTGAAAAGTCTGATAACTGTAAAGACAGTAAAACGGAAGTCAAGACTCCCAAAAACGGGAAGTCTAAACTCCCGAAAACAGGGAGTCCTTATAGTATATATAAATATAATAATATACTTAAGAGTCAGACTGAGATGAATCATACTCAATCTATCTATCAGGACAGGTTACCCGAACGGAAGTCTGATAGTGACGGATGGACGGACGAGGATGTCAATGAAACAGAGAATTACATAAAAAGTATGATTGATTACGAATTTCTTATCGGAAGGTTTGATAAAGAAGTTTTAAATCTGCTTGTCGACATTATTCTTGAAGCTTTTAATCCCAGTGTTACCAAAATTCCAATTCAGGGTCAACAGATTAACCGTACCACGGTTCTGCGACAGTTTGAAAAACTGGATAGTGGTCATATTGAGTACGTTCTCGATACGCTTAAAGAACAATCCGCAAAAAGTAAAATAAAAAACCTACGTGCTTATCTGCGGACGTGCCTGTACAATGCTCCGCACACAATCGACCTGCATTATGCGAATGAGTTTGAGTATGACTCAAATAATAATTAACTTTTGCCCCAGTGGGGCAAAAGTAGGAAAGGATTGAAATAAAAAAATGACAATAGTTACACAGGAAAATGATTTAATCAATTTCGATGCGATTAAATGTATTTCCGCATATGCGGCACACATTGGCGATGAAGATGGCAGAGAGGTTGAAGTATATACGCTGCTTGCATTTGATTTTAACACGAATGTTTCATCGGACGATGAATTGGTTGATGAAAATGCAGCTATTTCACTCGGCGTATTTTTAAGTGAAGAAGAGTGCAACGATGTTATTTCTAAATTAATCTCAGAGATAAATACCGGTGCGAAGGTATTCATTGTTCCGCAGCCATCCACTGAAAGCAGTGATAATAAATGAGCCGAGTTGATGATAAGGGAAATTTTCAAAAAATCATTTCCTTTAGTTACCAAGGTGCCAAGATGACATCTGATGTGCTTAAAGAATTGATTGGCTCATATCTTTCAGGTGATAAAAAGAGCCAACAAGTCCGATATGGCGATTTAGCCAAAAAGGGTAAACTGGATTCTATTGAAATTACCGAAAATAATATAGGTGATTTTGTGGATACTGCCAAAAAATACGATATAGATTACGCACTTAAACGTGACAGTTCTACTGTTCCTCCAACGTATCATGTATTTTTCTCGGTAGGTAACGCTGAGAATTTCAAGAAAGCATTTGCAGAATATGCTCAGGGTGTTTCCGTAAAATTAAACAAGCAGCCAAACGATAAGTCTGTATCTGATGTTTTTAGCCGGGAACAGATCAGCAAAAATGCTAAAACTATCAGTGAAAAAGCCGCCGAGCAAAGTAAAGAGAAGCACTTATCTCACTCAGATATAACGAGGTGATTTTGATTTGGTTTCTTTTGACAGTGAAAAAATTAAAAAAACTATACTTCTCAATATCCCTCTTGTTCTGTTTTTTTGGATAGCAGATAAATTATGTTTTGCTTTCAGGACAGCCCCCGGAAATGACTTGTCCGCAAAATTAACCCCGTTTTTAAATAATTTTTCCGAAGCTTTCGGGAATCCAATACCAAGTTTTAACGTAGTGGATATTCTGTTTGGTATAGCAGCTGCAGCAGCTTTCAAGCTCTTTATGAGTTATAAGAAAAAGCACGCAAAGAAATATAAACATGATGAAGAATACGGTGGTTCCAAATGGGGTTCATCAAAAGATATTGAGCCATATATGGACAGTAAAGATTTTTATAACAACGTGATATTAACACAATCCGAACGTCTGACTATGGGGAAACCGTCTTCTCCGAAGTATGCGAGAAACAAGAATGTTGAGGTAGTCGGCGGATCCGGTTCAGGTAAAACACGTTTCTACGTGAAACCTAATCTTATGCAGATGCATAGCAGCTATGTAGTTACTGATCCCAAAGGCACGGTGCTTGTGGAATGTGGTAAGATGCTGCAGCGGGGCAAACCGATTAAACAGCCTGACGGAAGCATTAAATATCAGCCCTATAAAATTCGTGTCTTTAACACTGTGGATTTTGATAAGTCTATGCATTACAACCCATTTGAATATATCCGACCTGAAAGCCGTGAGCAGGACATATTGAAGTTTGTTGAAGTACTTATAAAAAACACCACCTCAAAAGATGCAAAGGGCGATGATTTCTGGGTTAAAGCCGAAAAGCTGCTATACACTTCATACATAGCTTTGATGTTCACAACTTTGCAAAGGGATCAATTAAACTTTCAGACACTCATCGAGTATATTAACGACTCGGAGTGTAGAGAGGATGATGAGTCTTTTAAAAATGCGATGGATTGGGGTTTCTATTATCTCGAAAAGTGGATAGAAAATACATGGGACGAGAATGAGAAGTTTGAAAAAGAAAACGAGAAATTCAGAGATCTCATGGAAGTTGAAGCTCAAGAGGAGCAGATATCTCTGGGAAGATTTGCCATAAGGCAATACAAAGCATACAAGCTTGCTGCCGGAAAAACTGCTAAGTCAATTCTTATCAGCTGCTCAACACGTCTTGCTCCATTCAGCATTGACCGCATTTTGGAAATAACAAGCCGTGATGAAATGCAGCTTGATAAAATAGGTGACGAACTGACAGCCCTTTTTGTAATAATCTCCGATACGGACTCTACGTTTAATTTTCTTGTCGCTATCATGTATTCACAGATGTTTAATCTGCTTTGCACCAAAGCAGATAATAATCCTGACGGTTCGGGACGTCTGAAATATCATGTCCGATGTCTGCTTGACGAATTTGCAAATATCGGTGAAATCCCTGAGTTTGACAAATTGATTGCTACGATCAGAAGCCGAGAAATCTCTGTCAGTATCATCTTGCAGACAAAGTCGCAGCTTAAGGCTAAATACAAGGACAATGCCGAAACCATCGAAGGTAACTGCGACACCATGCTTTTTCTTGGCGGCAAAGAAAAAACAACGCTCAAGGATATATCTGAAAATCTTGGCAAAGAAACAATCTACTTGTACAATACCTCACGCACCCGTGGTCAGAGCGAGTCGTTTTCTATGAATTATCAAAAGCTCGGCAGAGAATTGAAAACCGTAGATGAGCTTTCCACTATGGATAATTCAGAGTGTATTCTGCAAATTAGGGGTGTCAGACCCTTTCTGTCAAAGAAATTTGATATCACGAAGCATGAGAGATATAAGCAGCTTTTAGATTATGACAAAAAAAATCTTTTTGATATTAAGAAATTTGTTCTTAAGCAAAACAAATTGAATGAGGAACGAGAAAATAGGAAGAAAAATAAACACAATGTCAATCTCAGCAGTAAAACGATTGTTGAGAAAATTTCATGAATAAAAGGAGAATTTTTGATGAATAATAAACTTTCGTGCAGAACAATATCTGCAAAAAAAATAATTCTTATGGTTACAACTGCAATGTGTTTTATGGCTTTGTCGGCTGTAACGGTTTTCGCGGCAAGCGGTGAAGTCGATACAACGGAATTTATCAATACGACCGTGACGGTATTGAAAACTGTAATCATACTTATCGGTGCCGGACTCGGAATATGGGGTGTAGTAAATCTGATTGAGGGTTACGGAAATGATAACGCCGGAGCAAAATCTCAGGGGATGAAACAGCTTATGGCTGGTCTTGCCCTGATAATTCTCGCCGTAACCGCTATTCCTGTGCTTGGTGATATGATGAGCGGTGCAATGTAATAAAGGTCAATGTTTCACCGAAATGAAAGAATGGTGAGTAAAAATGAGTAATGAATTCTTTCAAGAATTATTTACAAATATTGGTTCCGGAATAGAAAATATGATCCAAAAATGTTGGTTAGCCGATGATATTTTAAATGCTTTTACATCATGGGTTACAGGTTTACTCGCCGATGGGATCAAGGGCTGCCTACAAAGTACAGTTAATACTTTGAACGGCACATTTAATGATTCAGGTCAGGATACGATAAAAACTTTCCTGTCGGCTACTCCTGACAGTTATACAGGTAGTACTGATCCGGATGCTGAACCTCTGTGGAATGGCATAGAGGTTATAAGTAATAATGCCATCGTTCCAATTGCTATGTTTATACTGACAGTAGTTTTAGTTTACGAATTAATACAATATGTAATCTCAGGAAATAATTTCAGGGATTTCGATACAAGCATTTTCTTCAAATGGACAATCAAATCGGTTTGCGGAATTTTACTTGTCTCGAACGTGTTTTATATTGCAACTTCTATTTTTTCATTCGGTTCTAATGCAGTTACAACGGGATTAACTACGTTGTTTGGTACTGAATTTGATTCATTTGATTTAACCGGTGATGAATGGGATAGCATTCGGAATGCCTTAACTACTGTAGATATAGGGCAGCTCCTTGTTGTTCTTATCTTAGCATTTTTAATAGTAATTGTAACATTTGTTCTTATGGGAGCGATCATCATTGTTTTAGCGAGCCGCATGATAGAAATTTTTATGTACTTGTCGGTTTCTCCTATTCCTATGGCAACTATGATGAACAACGACTGGGGTCAAATCGGTAAAAATTGGCTTCGCAATATGCTTGCTTTGGCTTTTCAAGGTTTCTTTATTGTAATTGCCTTAACGATTTTTAAATCACTTCTCAGCAATGTAATATCAAGCCTTACTCAAATATCAACAACCGGCGGTGATTCGGGTTCCATTGTACTTAATTTTGCTATAATACTGGGCTATGTTCTTGCTTTGATTTTCACTGTGTTCCGTAGCTCAAACATTTCTAAATCAGTATTTGCGGCACAATAAATTTTATATGACTTTTGCCCCACCGGGGCAAAAGTCAGAAAGGAGTACAAAGATGATACAGCACAATGAGCATTTTGTAAAAATACCTAAAGACCTTGCAAACATAAATCAGAAATTTATTGCCGGTTTAACGAAAAGACAGGCAATCTGTTTTGGTATAGGGATACTATTAGGTTTTCCGGCTTTCTTTATCTTTAATAGCCTTATTGACCTGCAAGCAGGCTGTTTTGCTCTTGCAATTATGGCGGGACCGGCTGTGTTTTGCGGGTTCTATAAGAAAAACGGAATTTTTTTGGAACAAAAAATGAAATTGATGTTTGAGTTTTTGAAAAAGCCTAAAGTAAGAACATATCAGTCCGAAAATACATTTGAGATAATTGAGAGAAATATGGAGTATAGGAAATTACAAAAAATAATCTCACGAAGTGAGAAAAAGGGGTGGTAATTTGAGTAAACTGCAAGTTACTAAAGAAGAGCGTCAAAAAATTCAAAAGCGAATGGCGGAGCTTAAAAAAATAAATTTAAGTAACAACTCCTCTACACAAAACGTCATTCCGTATATCGAAATGTTGAGAGACGGCATTTGCTATGTAAAGGAGAACACATTTTCCCGTACGGTTGAATTTTTTGATACAAACTATGAAATAGCGACATTTGATGATAAAAACAGTATTTTCAGCAAGTGGTGTGAGTTGCTCAACTATTTTGATAACTCAATAGATTTTGAGTTTACGTATGAAAATCAGCGTCAAAATCTTGAAGAGGAGCTTGAAAAGATAAAAATACCGGAACAAAATGATGATTTCAATGTGGTTAGGAATGAATATTCTTCAATGCTTTGTCGTTTAAAGACACAAAATCATAAAGGTTTTGTATTAAGAAAATTTCTTACCTTTACCATAACAGAAACATCATTGAAAGCAGCAAGAAGAAAATTGAACTCGATTGCCGAAGAAATAGTTTCCCTGTTTAAGGAATTTTCCGTTAAAGCCTTTATTCTTGACGGAAAGCAAAGGTTGGAATCCTTGTATCGTTCGCTTAATCCTTTTACTGATAATAAATTTTTGTTTGATTGGGAACTGAAAAAAAGGGGCGGTTATTCCACGAAGGATTTTATTGCACCAATGTCATTGAAATTCAAAAAGAACAAATTTGAAATCAATGAGGGTATCGGCAGCATATCATCCATTGATATTTTAGCCGGAGAACTATCAGACAGATTTTTAGTTGATTTGTTGAATTGCGGAAGTCAGATATCCGTAAGTTTCCATATTCAATCGTTCGACCAGTTAAAAGCGTTAAAATTTGTAAGCGGAAAATTGTCGGATGTTGAGAAAATGAAAATTGATGAACAGAAAAAGGCAAGCATGAGCGGTTATGATCCGGACATTCTGCCACAGCAAATCAAATTGTACATTGATGAATTGAATAATTTACTTGCCGACCTGAACAGCAGAAATGAACGATTGTTTAACGTTACGTTGCTGGTTCGCAACTATTCCGAGTCCGATAAAAAATCAGTTCTTGAAACGGAAAGTATGACACGTTTGATTCAGCAAAAGTCATGCAAGCTCTTTCCCCTTGATTATTTGCAGGAACGGGCTTTTGGTTCGGTTTTACCTCTCGGTCGAAATGACATACCGATTAAACGTTCTTTACCGACATCGGCTTTGGCTGTGTTTATACCGTTTACCACAGATGAAATATATCAGCCCAAGGGTTGTTTTTATGGTCTTAATTCTTTAACCGGAAATATGATTTTAGCGGACAGAGCAGAATTAAAAAATCCAAACGGTCTGGTATTCGGTACTCCGGGATCCGGTAAGTCTTTTTCGATGAAACGAGAAATTATTGACAGATTTCTGAAAACTGTTTTTGATATGTTCATTGTTGATCCCGAGGGCGAGTATTCGGATCTTGTTAATTATCTGCACGGTCAGGTTGTTAAAATTTCGTCTAACAGCACACAGTATATTAATCCTCTTGATATAAATATCAAGAACGACTCGGATGAAGACGTTATTGCCACTAAATCAGATTTTCTGATTTCGTTGTGTGAATTGATAATTGGTGGCAGATTCGGACTTGAGGCTGAAGAAAAAACTGCAATAGATATGGCAACTCGTCAGGTTTATAATTATTTTTTTGAACATAATCCGATTCACCGTAAGATGCCGATTTTAGCTGATTTGTTGGAAGCACTACGTTCCCAGGGCGATGTTGCCGTTCGTGTCGGTAATGCCCTTGAAATGTACGTTTCCGGTTCGCAAAATCTTTTTAACAACAGAACTAATGTCGATATTCAAAACAGACTTGTTTGTTTCGACATCAAAGAATTAGGTTCTCAGCTCAAAAAGATGGCTATGTTGATACTTCAGGATCAGGTCTGGAACAGGGTATCTATTAACAGAGAGTTGGAGAAAAAAACGCTGTACTACATCGACGAGTTTCACTTACTCTTGCGTGATGAGCAGACAGCAAAATACAGCGTTGAAATGTGGAAACGTTTCCGTAAATGGGGCGGCGTTCCTACAGGAATAACGCAGAATGTCAAGGATTTATTATCCTCCCCCGAAATTGAGAATATTCTTGATAATTCGGACTTTATCTATATGCTTAATCAGGCAGCAGGCGACCGAGAAATTTTACAGGAAAAACTTCACATTTCCGAAAATCAGATTAAATATGTAACAGATAGCGGTCGTGGCAGGGGAATTATTAAATACGGAAAAACTATTTTGCCGTTCGAGGATAAATTTCCGAAAGACACCATTATGTATGCCCTTCTCACAACAAAACCGGAGGAAAGGATGCTTTTGGAAGAAAAGCTTGCTCAAAGTAGAAAGTCATAAAATTAACTTTTGCCCCATTGGGGCAGAAGTTAAAAAAGGAGGGATAAGATGGCCGGAAACACAGAGTATAAGAACAGGGGTATACTTCATGGGCTGCACAAGGTTGGAAATCCATCAAAAAATATTCTTATGAGAGCAGCCGTTAAGACTGTTTTAGCGGCAGAAACAACAGCTTTATTTGCTAAAGATGTAATTACCAATCCTTTTGTTGGAAAAGAATTTCATATTAAACTTGAACGCAAACAGAGCAGTTCGGGAAAGTTTAAAACACATATCAAGCTCATTCGTGTTGAAGCACCTAATAAATCACACGGAATATTCCACAAGATGTCGGAAGCAGGAAGATTTGTTGAGGGTGATGTTAAGAACGGTAAAGGAAAAAAAGGCTTTGTCCGTAAATTAGCACACTCGGCATTATTAACTTCTGAAAAGGGTGTCATAGAAGCAGGTACTTTTGCCATAAGACAAACGTGGCAGAAACTTAGAAATCACAGCGAAATGATGGATACCGGAAAAGCGGTAATGGCGAGTATAACGACTTTGCAGACTCTTAATTCCGGTCGTAAATATCTGATTAATTATCGAAAAAAACGCAAAAATTATCTTAATCTCAAACAAACCTATAAAGGTCAGAAAGGAAAGCTGAAATCCCTTAAAAAAAATCGTAAATCAGACAGGAAAGAGCTAAAGCAATATCGAAAAGAACATCGGGATTTAAAAAAGTGTTATAAAGTCGACAAAAAATCTTTAAAAGAATGGTATGGTTCAAACAATAAAGGCTTTAAGGAAGCTAAGAAAAAACTCCGTCAATCACGAAAACCGGCAAATAAGGTTAATAAAATAAATGTCAAATTTCAAAAAAAGAACCTTAAATATGACAGGAAAAATATAAAAAATTCAAAAAGTCTTAAAAAAATATCTAAGCACGATAAAAACCGTGCAAAGGTCGTTCCGATTGCCGCTCTCCCCCTTGTTCCTGTCGGTGCAGCTGCCAAGCAAATGACAGCTTCGGCTTATCAGAAAGTTGTTAATGAAGTTTCCGAAAATGACTTTATGCAAGGCTTAGATAAGTCTTACAGGGTTGGAAAAACTACAGTGCGTACAGGCAAAAAAATAGTTACGAAACTTTATGACAAAAATATTGAATCTAAAAGGAAGAAACTTCACAAGCAGGAGAATAAGCTGCAAGGAAAATCAGATAAAGCAAAAAGAAAACGAAAAAAGAAAATCGACAACAGTCAAAAGAAATTTTCCGAAAAAGCCAAAGAAGCTGCCAAAAAAGCAGCAAAGGCAACAGGTAAGGCTGTTGCAGATTTTGTTAAGTTCGCATTTAAGTTTTTTGGAATTACGCTTACACCGATACTTGCTATTATTATCATAATTTCTATCACAATGTTACTGTTTTCGGGAGCTTCGGGAAATACCGGCGGATATGTTCTCGGTACGTATAATTGTCAGGATAAGGATATATCATATGCTGCGGAGCATTATACAAAAATAGCCTACGATTTTAATGAAAAAATACTGAGATGCGGAACCGATGACTGGAAAAACGCCCTTAATGATTTTGGGGTTGACACATCGAGTTTTGAGGATGAACCGAATAATTTTTACTTTGGGCGAAGCCGATATTTTTCCGGTACTCCGTCGTATGATTTCGATACCGATAAATTAGCAGCTTTTATGTGTGCGTATTATTATTGGCGTGATGATGATGATCATATTCAAAATTGGGCATGGGATGACAGTTATGATGAAATTCTGCAAAAGCTTTTTGATACGGAATATGAATTTAAGTCATATTATGAAAATCGTTCTTACTGGAAACAGCTTAATAATTATAATTTTTATGCCGGCGGTGGTTCAGAAGAAAGTTATTGGACTGTTTATAGCGAAGATTTTTCTAAAAATCGTATGAAAATTCGACATATTCCCGAAGAAATTAAAGCTTTCTGCAAAGACGGATATTTGCATTATGATTATAACTCTCTCGAGATTCTTGACGCCAACAATGATGATAAAAAAACAGGCTACTTTATTCAAGACCAAAGATACATTGTTCAGGATCCGTCCGGAACCGTGAATTATCCGTTTTATTCCACAAAGACCGTTGAATATTCCGATGTTAGCCGTTACTTCCGCAACGGCATAGTTTATTATAACACTTACGGTACAAGAGGAGCTGTTGTTGATATTAATAACCATGAAACACTTTATTGGATACGGGATATTAATTCAAGTCCGTTACAGTATTATAAGTTTGTCTGGAAGCACGGCGTTGACGGACGAGGTATTCCGATCTTTGAGGACAGAACCGGTTATTACTGGACGAGTGATTATAAACAGATATATTGCGTTGTAAATCCTACCGACACACATAAATGGAACGGTGAACTTGAGGATATTTGTCTGGTTAATTTTTATAAAAAAAATGAATGGGTAACCGTGTGCAATCTTTATTACACTGTCGAAAAAAAATGCAGTTTTGAAAATGCTATTAAAAAAGTTTTGCAGAGTAAATATAGTGGAGAAGAATATGAAAGTCGATTGGAATTTTATAATCTTTTAACCAAAGAAACCAGTGCTGGTATAAAAACTTATGGTAATCATCAGTTGTTCCGGTCACCGATTAACAAATATATGCAGGATTTAATTGATGACGGAAACATTTATCACGGTTACGGATATGATATTCAGCAATGGAACACCAAACATTGCGAGGGACTTAACAATAATCATACCGGTATGGATATTCTTGCTTCAAAAGGTACAAATGTATATTCAATGATCGATGGTTACGTTAATTGGATAAATGATGATACACAAAGCATATCGATTATGTCTTCCGAAAACATATCGTTTTGGTTTGGTGAAGATTACCCGGTTGAGGTTATTTACGCAAATATAACAACAAATCTAAGCCAAGGTGATGAAGTAAGCGAGGGAGATTATATTGGAAAAGTAACTGATTATAAACATTGTTTTGATAATTGGGATATTCAAGCTTCTAAAAATTATTTGCATATTGAAATAAAGATTTCATATGATGATAATTTCTGGAGTAATTCACCGACAGGCGTTGAACCACGTTTTCTGATAAAACGAGAGGAGGAATAAAATGACGAATTCAAAACAAAAAATATCCATGCTCAGAGCAAGGATTAAAAACATTGACGAAAAGATGAAAAATCTTGTCGTTCAAAAGAAAGAATGCGAACGTCAGATACGTGAGATTGAGGAGAATGATATTCTTTCAATCGTAAGAGAAAATAATGTCGATATTGACACACTGGGTGACGATTTGGCTTTTATCAAAATTTTGAAAGAAGCCAATATCACCAAGAATGATATTCTTGAATTGGTAACGGAGCAGGAGCAGCCCGAACCGCTATCACTACCTGAAAATGGAATATCTGTACAAAAAATAAACAACGAAGGAGCAATTAACAATGAAAACAAGTAGAAGATTAGGGGCAGCAATTTTAACAGCCTTTCTTATGTTCAGTATGCCGGCTGCGGTTGTCGGTGCGGCAGAGGATCAACCTGATTCCCCTGCTGCCGTTTCAAGCAATTCTGATAGCTCTGATGTTTCAGCTGAGCCTGATACTTCCCTGCCGGAAGAAGTGTCTGACGGTTCGTCCTCCTCGTCTTTGGAAAGCTCTGATAAGGATTTGGAGAACTCGGAGCTTGATTATCTCTTTTCGGATAACACCGAGGGGAACGCAGAGCTTATTGCCTCGCAAGAGGTAATCGCTGATGACGGTCAGTTTCAGTTTATTGCCGTTACTACTCGTTCGGGTGATATTTTCTACGTGATAATTGATCATTCAAAATCGGAAAATAATGTATATTTTCTGAACGAGGTAGATACATACGATATTCAGGCTCTTTTGAATAAGGACGAGGACGGTAATACAGTTGTCGGCAAGGAGTTATCCGGTGACGAAGAAACATCCGGTGAGGACGAACCGGACTCACCATCATCCTCCGATGAAAGTAGTACGAAAAAGAAATCCTCCGGCGGTTTCGATATGACCACGATAATACTGATAGGTGTTATTGTTCTTGCGGTTATTGTTTTTGTCATATTCAAAATCAAAAAGGGCGGTTTCGGAAAGAAAAAGAACACAGAAGTCGAATTTGCCGATGATTTAGACGAATACGATGATGACGAAGAAATAAATGAAGATGAGGAGAAAACAAAATGAAAATAA
>CANPXK010000040.1 GCA_947585965.1 uncultured Clostridia bacterium | reverse complement strand
GGGGAGTATCAAAGTTGAAAGGCTGGGGCTCACCGCAGCCGCAAGTACCTACATACTTAGGCATAACCTTACCGCAGTTTGGGCACGTCCACGTGTCACCGCCCTCAATAGGTGCGGCGGTATTGATCGTTCCGTCACTTACAGGTTTATCCGTGTGCTTTTCGGTTTCAGGTTTGTCGACCGGTGTATTGCTTTGTTTTACTTCGGAATTTTCATCGGAAACGGTACGACCGGCAACTCCGACCTCGGGAGAAACAGCTTTTTTATTCTCTGCGGCGACAATCGGTTTATCTTTAACAGGAGTTACCTCAATTTTGGGAGCGACAGCTTCCGGTTCATTCTTAACAGGAGTCACTTCAATTACCGGAGCAGCAGCCGGCTCATTCTTAACAGGAGTTACTTCAATTACCGGAGCAGCGGGTCCATTTTCCTTTTCACTATGTATATCCGTTTTTTCGGAGGTATTGACAGACTTCATACTGTCTTCATAAAAATAATCTGCGGCAATACGGCTGACAGAAATCCGGGAGATAAATTCTTTACACTTCAAATGTTCGGGATGATTCTGATAATATCGCAGTGCCGTGGCATTTCTGAATGTTGCGTAAAGAACCACATCATAGTCAGAATCAGTATTAAAATTATGTCCCACTTCCATACTGATAAGTCCGTCAATTTTGCCGACCAAAGCTGTAAGAATGTCAATCATATGATCGATATTCTTCTGTGTCCGGCTATCCTGACGTATTTTCCAAAGTACAATATGCTTAACCATTGGTATCGTCCTCTCTGTGCCTTTAAATTTGTAAAAATACACAATAAAGCGTATTCTACAGTTTCATTCATATAAATTTTAACACAAAGCTCCAATTTTTTCAACAAAAAAATAAAATTTTTAGTAATTTTTTTACGATTTTTTTAAATGGGTTATTTTTAATAATATATTATTGTATATATATCCGTAAATCCGCACATATTCGTTATATGCGTAGGAATAAATCAAAACGAAAAATCCGCACATATCCGGGGAACAATCAAAATGTCAATTTATAATAAAAAAAGTCGGCACAAAAAGTGCCGACCCACTGAAATCTAATATCAGTAATTGACTTTTCCTTCAACAGTACCGTTTACAACGTAGTAAGCAACGTTATTCTCCGGCTGAATGTAAACATCAAGAGTTTTGACAGCAGCCTTGCCGCCTTCTGACTTGTAATTCTCCTTGATGGAATTAACGATTTCCTCAATTGTCGTATCCTTGCTCTGGTACTGGATCGTACACTTGATTGTTTCCTTGGCAGCCTTAGAAGTTGTCTTTTTAGCTTCTGCCGCAGTTTCGGTCTTAGCAGGCTTAACAGCCTTGGTCTCTGTTTTTGCAGCCTTGGTTTCTTCCTTTACAGCTTTTACCTCAACTGCGGGTTCAGCCTTAACTGCTGTTTCCTTTTCTGCTGTTGCCTTAGTGGTAGTGGTTTCTTTTTTTGCTTTGGCCATGATAAATTTCCCTCTTTCAAAAAAATTGATCGTGTTTAACCTAAATTAAAACAATGCAAATTGAATGTGCCTTGTTTTATTAATTGAATTATAACTATTATTCGGCAGTTTGTCAAACAAAAGACATGAAAAACTATAGTATTTTACCAAAAAACGGTTACTTGTCCAAAACAAAGGATTTTTTAACAAATTTATTGTTAAGTGTGACCATAGCGGCGGGCGGCGGGGGAACCCCCGCGGGCATATTCGCGGGATCGCTCACTTCGTTCGCTTTATTTATAGTGGTGGGCAGTCTGTTTCCGCGATAGGTAGTTTGCCTGACGGAATGCGGCAGAAAGTGTCGAGAGCGGCTCTGCGAACCGCTCCGCAACTACAAATGACAAACTCATCACTTGTTCATCAAGTAAATTAACGGTCGAGCAATGAACTTATTTACCTGAGAAAACTAATTACGGATTGACAGCGGCGGCACGCCGCCGGCACGCCGCCGGTGCGAAAATGTATAAATAATAAGATCAAGGGGATAATTGTTATGAAGGCAAAAATTATAATTGCATTATGGAGGTTTTATATAATGGCACGAAATACAGCTACAATGTTCAAGGGTCTGGGATTTGGTCTTGCGGCAGGAGCAATGCTCGGCATTATCGGTTCAACCGTACTCAAGGACAGCAAAAAAAGCAGAAAGAGAATAAACAAAGCTCTCGGAACAGTAGAGGGAGTCATAGAAAGCGTACAGGATATGTTCAGATAAGGGACATACGGAATGAGGTAACTCCCCTGCCCGCAGAGGTGGGGGAGTTTTTACTCATCAGGTTAAAAAACAGTGTTGAGTTTTTCGTCGAGTTGTTATATAATGGAAATACCTAACGAAAAGAAGGAGAAAACGCTATGGATATGAATAACGCATTCGCGATAATTACCGAAAAATTTGAAAAGGCAATACTGAATGAAGGCTTCAAAAAGGAAACCGTTGCCGGATCCGATACAGAGCTTACAGCACTGTACATAGGAGAAATAGCATACAGTATAGTCTATACATATCTTACACGCAGGGTCGTGCTCCGCTCATGTACGGTTAATGACGGACAGCCCGACAATAAATGGAAAACACTCGCAACATGGCTCTTCGATCCGGAAACGGACGGAAACAGAGAGGCGGAAGGCATAGGAAATGATTTTGCCGAAACTGTAAGAGGACCAAAGCAGACGGCAGCCGTGCAGAAACAGAAAAAGCGTAAAAAAGACGGAGAAGCCAATGTTGATCCGCTTTTCCTTGCCAACAGAATGGTAACATACTTTCCCGAGCTTAAAGATGAGATAGCATACGAAATGGCGCACTATGAGCAGTTCAGAGGAGTGACCTTTGCGGAGGAAAAAATTGTCCCGAGATTTAATGAGCTTGTGGAGAAGGCTAATCAGACAAGAATGGAAAAGCTGTCCGCAGGACTCGCGGCAATGTACGCTTCCGGCGACCTCGATACAAAGGGGATTATAACTTATGACCTTCTGAACTCGGTTAAAAGTCAGGAAAAATTCGAGCAGCTTATAGCCTCATTTTCGGATGCCGATAAAAAGGTCGCAATTGCATCCCGCAAGCTTATAGGCAAGAAGATAAAGCCCGAAAAACCGCAGAAATCAAGAAATTATACAGCGGATGCACTCGAATAAATCAATGAACATAAATATCGGCGGCATCGGTAAATAAAAGCACTGACTGCCGCCGATAATAATGATAAGGTAAATTAAAAAAACGGATAAAGAAATTATCAAAAAACACTTGACAAAGACTTTTCAGTATGGTATATTTAAGATACCTCAAGTGAGGTTTATTTTTTTGTGCCTTTTTGAGGGAGGCTAAATTATTCCGAAATACCGGGAGGTGCCGACATGAGAGTAAAAATAACACTAGCCTGCACAGAGTGCAAACAGCGTAACTACAACACGATGAAAAACAAGAAAAACGATCCCGACAGGCTCGAGATGAACAAGTACTGCAGATTTTGCAAGAAGCATACTCTGCACAAAGAGACTAAGTGATTGAACGGAGGGATTCTATGGCAAAGAAAAAAGAGCCCGAAAAGAAACCCAATATCTTTAAGAGAATGGGCAAGGGCATAGCTAAGTTCTTCCGCGATATCAAAAGCGAGATCAAAAAGATCGTATGGCCCACCGTAAAGACTACGTTCAAGAATGTAGGAGTGGTGTTGCTGTCAATGCTTATAGTCGGAGTATTAATAACAGCACTTGATTACGGTCTGCATTTTTTGCTTGGTTTTCTGATGCACGTTGCGTAAATTAATTCGGTAGACGGAGGAGAGCATATGTCAAACGACCAAACAGCGACAGATTTTTCACAGGATCGTGAGGTAAGCAATACCGCACCGAGCAAGAGTGAAACTGTCAAAAAAGCAAAATGGTATATAGTACATACATATTCCGGATACGAGAATAAGGTACTCATAACACTGAAACAAAAAGTAGAGAATATGGGTTTACAGGATCAGTTCTGCGATATCGTGATTCCCGTTGAGAAAGTCCGTGATGTCGTAAAACAGAGGGCAAAGGACAAAAACGGCGATTTTAAAAGGGATGAAAACGGGGATTATATTGAGGAAGAAATAGAGAAGATTACGGAATATAAGATATTTCCGAGCTATGTATTCATCAAGATGATAATGTCCGATGACAACCAGAATGTCGTCAGGTCTGTCCGCGGCTGTACCGGCTTTGTAGGTCTTAATTCGATGAATGCGACCGAAAAGGTTGGAGATACGATAGTCCACAACGCCCCTCCGGCTTTGTCTGACGAGGAAGTCAGGGAGCTTGGACTGGAAACGGGAACAGAGGAAGATGAGGCAGAATTCAGATTCAGATTCAAGGTGGGAGATGTTGTCCGTATAACAGGTCAGTATTGCCCGTTTGAGGATCCTGTATGTACCGTTGAGGCAATCGACGAGGAAAACAATACTGTGACCGTCATGGGAAATATGTTCGGACGCAGGATACCTGCGGAACTGCCCGCAACAGATGTTGAGATGGCAGAATAAGCGGGTGAAACAATGATTAATAACGGTTTATCCGTTATTATATGAGGGATTTTGTCCCTCGTGGGAGGAAGCGAAAATTTTTAAATCGCTCCGACATTACCACGAATTTTGGAGGTGCAAGAAAGATGGCTCAGAAGGTAACAGGCTTGATAAAGCTTCAGATACCTGCCGGTAAAGCAACCCCGGCGCCGCCTGTTGGTCCTGCATTGGGACAGCATGGTGTCAACATAAGTGCGTTCACTAAGGAATTTAATGAGCGTACAAAGAAGGACGCGGGTCTTATTATTCCCGTAGTAATTACGGTATATGCAGACCGTTCGTTCACATTTGTAACAAAGACCCCTCCCGCAGCAGTTCTTATAAAGAAGGCTTGCGGAATTGAAACAGCATCGGGTGAACCCAATAAAAAGAAGGTCGCTAAGATAACCCGTGAGCAGGTGCAGAAGATTGCGGAGCAGAAAATGCCGGATCTCAATGCCGCTACGGTTGAAGCAGCCTGCTCGATGATAGCAGGAACGGCTCGTTCAATGGGTATCGAAGTAGTAGATTAATTACCCGGGTGGGAGGAAATAAGTCCGATTTTACCACTCAATAGGGAGGAAAACAATGAAACACGGTAAGAAGTATGTTGAAGCTGTAAAGCTTATCGACAAGACAAAGGCATATGATGCCAAAGAGGCTATTGATGTAGTCCTCAAAACGGGTACCGCAAAGTTTGACGAAACAGTGGAGCTTCATGTTAAGCTCGGTGTTGACTCACGTCATGCTGATCAGCAGGTAAGAGGAGCAATCGTTCTTCCTAACGGTACAGGTAAGCAGGTAAGAGTTCTTGCAATATGCAAGGGTGATAATGTTCAGAAGGCTCAGGAAGCCGGTGCTGAATATGTGGGCGCTGAGGAATTTACACAGAAGATCCAGAGCGAAGGTTGGATGGATTTTGATGTACTCATAACAACCCCTGATATGATGGGTCTTGTGGGTCGTCTCGGTAAGATTCTCGGTCCGAGAGGACTTATGCCTAACCCGAAGGCAGGCACGGTAACTCCCGATATAGCTAAGGCTGTAAAGGAGGCTAAGGCAGGTAAGATTGAGTATCGTCTTGATAAGACGAATATTATTCACTGCCCGATAGGCAAGGTTTCTTTCGGTACTGAAAAGATCAATGAAAACTTTGATGCTCTTATAGGAGCTATAATCAAGGCTAAGCCGGCTGCCGCAAAGGGTCAGTATATAAAGTCCTGTGCGGTTACAACGACAATGGGTCCGTCTGTAAAGATTAACCCGTCAAAAATTAACGGTGCGGTTTGATAAAAAGTACTTGACATAGGCACTTGTTTGTGCTAAAATTATATTTGCTGTTGACCAAAGACAGCAGGTGCGTAATGCGTAAAGGGTTTCCCGCCTGCCGAGGTGAGCGTTTATAGTTATATTTTTACAGTGTATAATTATGCGCCTTCTCGGGAACCGGGAGGGCGCTTTTTAGCGTCATATTTCAAGGAGGTGAATTGTTTTGCCAAGTCAGAAGGTTTTGGAGCAAAAGCAGCAGGTCGTTTCCGAACTTGCTGAAAGAATTCAGGGTTCAATTGCCGGTGTTATCGTTTCTTATGAAGGTATAACCGTTGATGAGGATACAAAGCTTCGTAAGGATTTGCGTGAAGCAGGAGTAAAATACACTGTTGTTAAGAATACTCTGATAAAGCGTGCGGCTGAAAAGGCAGGACTTGCAGGTATTGATGAGGTGCTTAACGGTACTTCGGCAATCGCTACCTGTGATGAGGATTATGTGGCAGCAGCCCGTATTCTTCAGAAATTCGCAGACGGTCATAAGACCTTTGCGGTAAAGACAGGATATCTTGACAACGAAGTTATCAGTCTTGAAAAAATACAGAGTCTTGCTAAGCTCCCGAGCAGAGAAGTACTTCTTGCGAATGTACTCGGAGCTTTCCAGGCACCTATTGCTTCGTTTGCAAGAGCGGTGCAGGCTATCGTTGACAAAGAAAACGGAGGAGAGGCTGAGGCCGCTCCGGCTGAAGCATAATCAGAAACTAAATCTTAAATTTGGAGGTAAACTATCATGGCATCAGAAAAGGTTACTAATATTGTTGAAGAGTTAAAGGGTCTTACTGTTCTCGAGCTCTCAGAGCTTGTACACGCAGTAGAGGACGAGTTCGGCGTATCAGCTGCAGCAGCAGTTGCAGTAGCAGCTCCGACAGAGGGTGCGGCAGCAGCTGAGGAGAAGACAGAGTTTGATGTTGTTCTCAAGGCAGCAGGTGCAGAGAAAATCAAGGTTATTAAGGTTGTTCGTGAGATCACCGGTCTTGGACTTAAGGATGCTAAGGCTGTCGTTGATGAGGCTCCTAAGACACTTAAGGAAGCAATCAGCAAGGAAGATGCTGAAGCTATCAAGGCTAAGCTTACAGAGGTTGGCGCAGAGGTTGAGATTAAGTAATTATAGAATTGCTTGATTCTATCGGTAAGACAAAACACCCTAAGGAGGTGCAATCATGGCAAAGTGTGAAATTTGCAATAAGGGAGTAACCTTCGGTATCAAGGTTTCTCACTCACATAGACGCTCAAACAGAGCTTGGAAGCCGAATGTTGTCAAGGTTAAGGCTATCGTAAACGGCACACCCAAGAGAGTTAATGTATGCACCCGTTGTCTGCGTTCAGGCAAGGTTACAAGAGCAGTCTAATACATTAAGATGTAAGAGGTCCGATTTCTTCGGACCTCTTTTTACGTGTCGTGCTTGAATGCAGACGTGATAAAAGGTTTATAAAGTTACTTTTTTACTCAAAACTTTTTTTCAGACATCCGAGCAGACGTTCTGCAATTGGCGTGAAAACCTGATATTTACGCCATATGAGATATATTTTTGCTTCAAGTCTCGGATATAACGGTCTGAATACAAGACCGCTGTCACGGCTCGTATCAACAAGATGTTCTAGCGTAAGCAAATAACCTAATCCTTCCTTTACAAAAAGAGAACCGTTATATGACAGCCTGAAAGAACCCTCAAGACGCAGTTCGTTAATTCTTTCAGGCTGCCATTTTGCAATGTCTTTGCTCCACCCCTGCTCGGAACAGAAAAGAGGAAGTCCGACTAAATCGTCAACCGTAATTTCCTGTTTCTCCGAAAGAACTGAATCAGCCGGAACGATAAGCCCCCAGATATCCGCCTTTGGAAATGTCAGATAATTATATTTTGATATATTCGGCTCTTCGGCAAGGACAGCAAAATCAATAACACCCTTGTCAAGCTTTTCCGTAACCTGTTCGGTATCTCCGCTTGTTATATGATATCGCAGGTCGGGATAAATATTTTTGAATTTTTTTATTTCAGCCGCAAGATACCTTATCTGATAGGATTCTGCCAATCCGAAATATATATCGCCTCCAACAATATCATCAAGCATAAGAAATTCACCGAGGATTTTGTCAGCCATATTTACAAGATCCTCTGCTCTTTTTCTGAGAAGCATACCCTCCTCGGTAAGCTCTATACGGAAGCTGTGACGTATGAAAAGCTTTTTTCCCAGCTCGTCCTCAAGGGATTGTATCTGCTTAGACAGTGTAGGCTGTGTTACATGAAGTATTTCAGCAGCCCGTGTCATATTTTCTTCTCTTGCGGCGGCAAGAAAATATCTCATAGTTCTTAATTCCATATTACCCTCCATGATATTCCGAAAAATTATAATATGATGTAAATTATAACTATTTGTAAGATGTAAGTCAATAGTATATAATAAAACTAAGGAGAGGGGGCGGTCATACGGAGGATATTATTCAGTGTCTGAGGGATGCGGATTGCAGTGAAAAGCTCATTTCGGAAATAAGTGATTTATATAATGTCGGACAGTCACATGAAATTATCCGTCTTTTGAGAATACACCGATGTAAGCTTATGGATAAGCTGCATGAAAGCCAAAGTAAGGTTGACCGCCTTGATTTCATACTTCATAATATTGAAAAATCAACGGGAAAGGTTGGTATGCAAAATGTCAGATAATATCAGGCTTGAGCTAACAGATGAATGGGATAAGGTATTCCCGGAAAGCAATAAGGTGAACCACAGAAAAGTTACGTTCTCTAACCGTTACGGGATAACGCTTGCCGCGGATTTATATGAGCCGAAAAATGTCGGAGGTAAGCTTGCGGCTATTGCGGTATGCGGTCCGTTCGGTGCGGTAAAGGAGCAGTCGTCGGGACTTTATGCACAGACAATGGCTGAAAGAGGATTTCTTACTATTGCTTTTGATCCGTCCTTTACAGGTGAAAGCGGAGGTACACCACGCTATATGGCTTCCCCGGATATAAATACCGAGGATTTTCAGGCGGCTGTTGATTTCCTGTCCGTTCAGGATAATGTTGACAGCGGGAAAATCGGTATAATCGGTATATGCGGTTGGGGAGGAATGGCACTCAATACTGCCTCACTCGATACAAGAATAAAGGCAACCGTTACTTCAACAATGTACGATATGAGCAGGGTTAATGCAAATGGTTATTTTGATGCAAATGATAATCCCGATGACAGATATAATGCACGCAAGGCTCTTAACGAGCAAAGAACAAAGGATTTTAAAAGCGGCAGCTATGAGCTTGGCGGCGGAGTTGTTGATCCTCTTCCGGAGGACGCTCCGTTCTTTGTCAAGGATTATTATGATTATTACAAGACAAAAAGAGGATATCACAGACGTTCGCTTAATTCCAACGGCGGCTGGAATAAAATCGGATGTATGTCGTTTATGAATCAGCCTATTCTTTGCTACAGTGATGAAATACGCAGTGCCGTGCTCATGATACACGGAGAAAAGGCACATTCCTGCTATTTCAGCAAGGATGCATATAAAAAGCTCAGGGGTGACAATAAGGAGATTATGATAATCCCCGGTGCTGTTCATACGGATCTTTATGACAATATGAATGTTATACCCTTTGATAAAATACAGAGCTTTTTTGAAAAATATCTCAACGAATGATAATGACCTTCATATACCAAAAGCTGTTTGTTATGCGGATAACGCACAACAGACAGCTTTTTGTATTGTATATAATAATCCGGGCGGACAACATGAGGTTTATTATAATAACTTTTTCATATAAAAATTTTAAATTTTAAATATAGTATGTGATATTAAATTTGCTCTTGATTATGCAGGCAGGAATGTTTATAATATAATTGTATTTTATGTTCGATCCGAACCGTTACGGAGGTGGTAATGTATGAGTGACCCTTACGGTCGATATTTATTAAGCTTTGAAAATGGGGAGTGTTATGCATTACCGCATTGCTCCGCATACGGAAAGGACGATCTGTATGATAAATTATTATAAAACCGTCAACGGCAGGATCGAAAAGATCAATGAATATGAGATCGGCTGTTGGGTAAACTGTACCGCACCCGAGGACGATGAGGTTCAGTATCTTCTTGACTTTTTCAATATACCGCCCGAGCTGCTGCGTTCCGCACTTGATGAAGAGGAATCCGCCCATATAGACAACGAGGACGACACGACCCTTATAATTATGGATATGCCTGTTGTGGAAAAGGCATCGGGGAGTATATCCTATTCAACTATGCCTATCGGTATAATGATAACAAAAAGTAATATAATAACCGTTTCCGTAAAGGAAAGTACTATACTTACGGAATTTTCCGAGGGTGTTGTGCGTAATGTAATGACGCATTACAAAACACATTTTATCCTGCATATAATGCTCAGAATGGCGACAAAGTATCTGCAATACCTCAAACAGATAGATATGATAAGCAACCGCATAGAGAGAAATCTCCGCCGCTCTACAAAAAATAAGGAGCTTAATCAGCTCCTCGATATCGAAAAATCCCTTGTATATTTTTCCTCCTCGCTTAAGGCGGATGAGGTAACATTGGAGAAAATAATGAGGGGAAGATATATAAAGCTTTATGAGGATGATCAGGATCTGCTTGAAGATGTGCTTATCGAGATAAAACAGGCTGTCGATATGGCCGCACTTTATCTAAATATTCTTAACGGAACAATAGATGTCTTTGCCTCCATAATTTCAAATAACCTGAATTCGGTAATGAAAATTCAGGCTTCGCTTACGCTTCTCGTTTCCGTTCCTACCGTTATAACGGGAATGTACGGAATGAATATAATAGGCGGTCTGCCGCTTGACAGTCTGTGGTGGTTCCCACTTGTATTATCCGCCGCACTTATGCTGATAATGTATATTATACTGAAACACAAGGGTATGTTCTGATATCCGGAAAGAGTGATTCGATTGAATGAAAAAATACTTATGCATCTGAATATTCCGATTGATACGAAAGTAAAATATGCCATACTTCCGGGGGATCCGGGCAGAGTGGAAAAAATTGCAGGTTATCTAAATTCCCCGTATCTTATTGCTCAGAACAGGGAATTTCGCTCCTTTGCGGGTAAGATAGATAATGAGGATGTAATAGTAACCTCAACCGGAATAGGCGGTCCTTCGGCCGCAATAGCACTTGAGGAGCTTGCTCTTATCGGAGTGAAAAAGGCTGTGCGTATCGGTACGTGCGGAGGGATAAGCGAAAAGGTATCGGGAGGAGATATAGTAATACCAACGGCAGCAATACGTATGGAGGGTACTTCAAAAGAATATGTACCCGCGGAATACCCTGCCTGTGCCGATTTTGATATGGTCTGTGCTTTGGTTAAAGCCGCTGAAGGTAATAAAATGAAATACCATACAGGCATTATACAAAGCAAGGATTCATTTTACGGTCAGCACAGTCCCGAAAGTATGCCCGTTTCATATGAGCTTTTAAATAAATGGGAGGCTTGGAAAAAACTTGATGTACTTGCCTCTGAAATGGAAACAGCGGCACTTTTTACCGTGGCGGCTGTACGTAAAATAAAAATGGGCTGCGTCCTCCATGTAATGTGGAACCAGGGGAAGGCTGTCCCTCATACGGACGGAAGCGACAGGACGGATTGTGCAATAAGGACAGCAATTGATGCATTGAGGCTTATAATTAACGGTGACAGGGGATAAATTCATGGATAATGATAAAATAAGACTGCTTGCCGTTGTGGGACCCACAGCTTCGGGAAAAACGGAGCTTGCCGTACGTCTTGCAAGACATTATGACGGTGAAATTATTTCCGCCGACTCGATGCAGATATATAAGGGTATGGATATTGCCACGGCAAAACCGACGGAGGAGGAAAAGCAGGGGGTAGTTCATCATCTTATGGATTTTCTCGATCCGAGTGAGGAATTTTCCGTGTCTGATTATGCGGAGCTTGCACATAAGGCGGCGGCTGATATACATGACAGGGGAAAGCTTCCCGTACTTTGCGGAGGCACGGGACTGTATATACGCTCGTTTCTTGAAAATATAAAATTCTCGGAGGCGGAAATTGATATAAATCTCAGAAACAGACTTAATCAGCAATATGAAAATGAGGGAGGGGAAAAACTCCTCGAATATCTTTCAGTATTTGACCCTGAAACAGCATCCTCACTTTTGCCTCAGAACGGAAAGAGAATTATCCGTGCAATAGAAATATATGAGGCAACGGGAATTACAATGAGCGAGCATATAAGACGTTCAAAGCTTGTGCCGTCACCGTATGATTATACCGTGATAGGTCTTACATATTCGGATAGGCAAAAGCTTTATGACAGGATAAATAAGAGAGTGGATATAATGCTCGAAAGAGGAATTGTTGATGAGGCAAAAGAATTTTACCGCACGAACGCGGGAAATACCGCATCCGCCGCAATAGGCTATAAGGAGCTTAAGCCTTATCTTGACGGGGAAATCCCACTTGACGAGGCTGTCGGCAGACTTAAGCAGGCAACTCGGCATTATGCCAAAAGACAGCTTACATGGTTCAGACGGGACAAATATATAAACTGGATAGAAGCGGACAAATGTGATGACGTTTTCGGTGAGTCGAAGAAAATTTTTGATAACAGAACGGATGCATGATATTTACATGACCTTAAAAAAGTGGTAGAATATACTGTAAATTGTATAATAGGGTGAAAGAATGGATAAGGATAAGACAGTAATAATAAAAAAAATAGCTGTTGCGGTAATAACGCTGCTGCTTATAGCGTATATCGTTTCGGTTATTATAAAGGCTAATTTTACACAGGTGGAAACACATACGGCAAATATAATGACCGTATCGGATTCGGTTTCGGTCAGGGGTTATTTTATCCGTGACGAAAAACTTCTTACAAACAATGATAACGGTTATGTTTCCTATAGGGTAGATGACGGGGGAAGAATAGCCAAAAATGAAGCGGTTGCCGATGTTTATACGGACGGAAGCACGGCTGCGAATGAAAAAATAACAGAGAAACTGGAATCACAGATTGCATCACTGAAACAGCTTGAGGATAATGCGCGGGAGGATATTGTCGCATCTCCCGATGATATAGACAAAAATATCGACACATATTTATCAGGAATAAATTATAATGTCTGTAACGGCAATTTATCCGAAGCGGATAAGTATGTGGAAAATGTATTATACAGCATAAACGAAAGACAGGTAGTTACAGGTAAAACGGATAAATTCGATGATAAGATAAATGAGCTTCAGGACAGGATAGACAAGCTTAAGAAAAACGATTCAAATAAGAAAAGCTCTCAGATAAAATCGTCCGTATCCGGATATTTTGTAAGCAGTGCTGACGGTTATGAGGGCATTTACGGTACAAAGGATCTTGAAAAAATAATGCCCGGAGATTTATCCGATGAAAAGATAAAGAAAAAGAAAAAGACAGTGGATGATAATGTTATCGGAAAAACGATAGAGGGTGTATACTGGTACATTGCCTGTGAGGTAAGTGCCGAGGATGCGCTGAGATTAAAGACCTCCGATTATCTGAGCGTTAATATTCCCACTGTCAATAGTGCGGATATTCGTGTGGATGTTTATTCCGTCAATCAGGAATCGAAAACCTCGGATGCCGTTGTGATACTGCGTGGAGATTATATGAGTCCGGAAATGTCAAGGGTAAGAGACGAGGATATTTCGATTGTGATACATACATATGAGGGAATATATGTTTCCAAGAATGCCGTTCATGAAAAACAGGTTAAGGTAACAGTTGAGGATAAGAACGGAAAGGAAAAAACAGAAACAAGGACTGTTCAGGGAGTATATGTTCTTATCGGAAATGAATTGCAGTTCAAACTGATTATAACGGAATACGTCGGGGATGATTTTGTAATATCAAAAAAGACCCCGGAGGATGAAGACATTATTACGGATGAATACGGTGTCTTAAAGGCATATGATGATGTTGTTGTGGAGGGAGCAAATCTTTATGACGGAAGAATTGTCGATTGAAAAGAATAAGATATATGACGCGGTTAAGGCAAATTATACGGAGATAACGGAAAACATAGCCCGTGCGGCAGAAAAAAGCGGAAGAAAAGCCGGGGATATCAGCTTTCTTGCCGCAACAAAGACCGTTGAGCCCGAGCTTATTAACTATGCAATATCTCTCGGACTTAAGAAGATAGGCGAAAATAAGGTTCAGGAACTGCTGTCAAAGTATGAGGAATATGATCTGAAAAATTCGGAGCTTCATTTTATAGGTCACCTTCAGACAAATAAGGTAAGACAGATAATAGGCAAAGTCAGTATGATACAGTCCGTTGACAGTATACGACTTGCAAGGGAAATTTCAAGACTTTCCGTCAGAGAGGGAGTTACAACGGATATCCTGATTGAAGTAAACATAGGCAGGGAAGAAAATAAATCCGGTGTCCTGACGGAAAATCTTGATGAGCTTATCGGAGAAATAAGTCTTTTGGAGAATATTAAGGTAAGAGGATTGATGTCAGTCCCTCCGATTTGCGACAATAAACAAGAAATTTCAAAATTTTTTGATAATATGTACAAACTATTTATTGACATTTCATCAAAAAAATCGGATAATGTATATATGGACTTTCTGTCTATGGGAATGTCCGATGATTATCAGGAGGCTATCCTGTGCGGCGCCAATATGATAAGGGTCGGTTCACGGCTTTTCGGTGCCAGGATTTACAGGTAATATTGAAGGAGGAACATAAAATGGCTGGTAAATTTATGGGAAAGTTTAAGAGTATACTCAAACAACCTGAGGAGGAAAATTACGACGATTACTATGACGATACCGAGGCTGAGGAAGAGGAAGAACGGGATGATTCCGGCTTTGATTTTTCGCAGGAATCGGAACAGGAGGATTCCTCGGATAACGTTATAAATATGAATGAGGGCGTAAATGTACAGTTCGTACTTTTCAAGCCCGAGGCATTTGACCCGACAGTCAAGGATATGGCGGATGAGCTTATAAAAAGAAATACGGTAATACTGAATGTAGAGGATACCAATAAGGATGTTTCAAAAAGGATAATTGATTTTCTGGGCGGAGTTGCATATGCCCAGAACGGAAGTGTCAAGAAGGTTGCCGAGGATACGTTTATCATTATGCCGAGCAATGTTATACTTTCAGGTCAGGACGCTATGGACGAGGTCGGAAGCGATAATGTATATTTCTGATTGAATGCGTATTTATCCGGTATATTATTTATGAAGAAAGGATTGCTGTATGCTTACTTTAGAAGAAATAGAAAACATCTCATTCCACAAGTCGGGTATCGGGGGATATAAGATCGACGAAGTAGAAAGTTTTGTGGATAAAGTGATAAAAAAAGTAAAATCCCTTGAGGATGAAAACAGGGAGTTTGAAAACAGGATCGAGCTTCTCAATAAGCAGATCATGGAATATAAGGAAAAAGAGGATACGGTACAGAACGCGATCATAGCCGCCCAGATGACTGCAAAGCAGATTGTTATGGAAGCAACCGAAAAATCCGACAAGAAGCTTTCGGAATCAAGGGAGGAGGCTGAGAAGCTTCTGAATGATTCAAAGGAAAAGTCCGAGAAGATGCTGCAGGATTCCAGGGATCGTACCGAGAGGCTGAATGCCGAAACAGATAAAAAGCTTGAAGAAAAGGTCAATAAGGCTCTCAGAGAATCAGCCGAAAAGATTGAAGAAAATAACCGGATTCTTGAAGCTCAGAAGAGGAATATAATACAACTTATGGGTGAGGCAAATAATTTCAGAAATTCTTTGCTGAGAGCTTATAAGGAACATCTGAGCGTTATCAATTCGATGGCAAAAGGCGAGGATTTTAAGAAATATCAGAAGGAACTCGAGAAGAATTACCGTACCGTGCAGGGTAATAAACCCGCACCGTCTGCCGACAATGATATTTCGTCCTCAGAAAAAATAAATACTGAAGAAAAATCAGAAAAAGCAGTATATTCCGACACGGATACCAAAACAGCCGCGGCTCCGGAAAAGCAGGGAAAAGCGGAAATCAAGTCTGAGCGTCAACGTATCGTTGTCGCTTCGGCGGGCGATGAATAGAATCGCAAAAAGAAAAACGGTTATGACACTATCCTTTCCGACACAGACGTGTCGGATTTTGGATTGTAATTATATTTTATCAGCAAGAGGAGAGAATTAACCTATGCCGCAGGATTATAATAAGACACTTAATCTGCCGAAAACAGATTTTCCGATGAGGGCAGGACTTCCGCAGTCCGAGCCTGTGACACTAAAGCGTTGGCAGGATAATAATGCCTATGAAAAGCTTATGGAGCTTAACGAGGGTAAACCGCTGTATGTCCTTCATGACGGTCCTCCGTATGCAAACGGAGACATACACCTAGGTCATGCCATGAATAAAACACTTAAGGATATTATTGTAAGATATAAGAATATGACAGGCTTCAAGTCCCCGTATGTTCCCGGCTGGGATACACACGGACTTCCGACCGAGCTTAAGGCGAGAAAGAAAGCGGGAGTCAGCAACAGCGATGCAATTTCCGATGTTGAGCTGCGTAAGATCTGCCGTGAGTTCGCTATGACCTATGTTGATAATCAGCGTGAGCAGTTCAAACGTCTCGGCGGAATAGGCGAGTGGGATAATCCGTATATCACACTCACACATGATTTTGAAGCAAAGCAGATTGAGATTTTTGCGGAAATGGCGGATAAGGGTTATATATACAGAGGTCTTAAACCGGTATATTGGTGTCCCGATTGTCAGACCGCACTTGCTGAGGCGGAAATAGAATATGCCGAGGATCCGTGCCATTCCATTTATGTAAAGTTCAGGGTTACGGATGATTTTGGTAAACTTGCCGCAATGGGCGCTGATATAAAGAATACCTATTTTGTAATATGGACGACAACAACATGGACGCTTCCGGCAAATGTGGCTATTTGCGTGGGTCCGAGATATAATTACAGCCTTATCAAATGTGACGGTGAATATTATGTAATGGCTGAGGAGCTTTATGCTGCCGCAATGGAGGCTGCCGGCAAGGACAATTATGAGGTTATCGGAACGATCAAAGGCTCGGAACTTGAATATATGAAAACGGCTCATCCGTTTATCGACAGAACTTCTCTAGTCATAGTTGGCGATCATGTAACGCTTGAAAGCGGTACAGGCTGCGTGCATACGGCTCCGGGTCACGGTGTTGACGACTATAACGTATGCAGAAATTATGATGAGCTGCCGATGGTGGTTCCCGTTGATGCACAGGGTAGGCTTACGGAAGAGGCAGGAATGTTTGCCGGTCTGCTTACGGAGGATGCCAATAAGCCGATTGCTGAATATCTTGAAAAAACAGGTGCGTTGTTTGCACTTAAGAAAATAATACACCAGTATCCTCATTGCTGGAGATGTAAGAAACCCGTACTTTTCAGGGCAACAAAGCAATGGTTCTGCTCGGTTGACGATATAAAAGAGGATGCCGTAAACGAAATAAAGAAAATCGAATGGGTACCCGCATGGGGCGAAGACAGAATTACAGCAATGATCCGCGAAAGAAAGGATTGGTGTATTTCCCGTCAGAGAAAATGGGGTGTTCCGATTCCGATATTCTTCTGTAAGGATTGCGGCGAGCCTGTGCTTGATAAAGCCGTTATGCTCCATATATCCGAATTATTCGGAAAATACGGATCGGATGTATGGTACGAAAAAGATGCATCCGAGCTTATACCTGAAGGTCTTGTATGCCCGAAATGCGGCTGTAAGGAATTTGATAAGGAAAAGGATATCATGGACGTATGGTTTGATTCTGGTGTATCTCATGCCGCCGTATGTCAGATGCGTCCTTACCTTAAGCATCCTGCCGACCTTTATCTTGAAGGTGCGGATCAGTACAGAGGTTGGTTCCAGTCATCGCTTCTTACGTCTGTTGCAGTTATGGGTAAGGCTCCGTATAAATCGGTTGTAACTCACGGTTGGGTTGTTGATATGGAGAAAAAGAAGATGTCAAAATCCGCCGGAAATGGCGTTACACCTGCCGAGATAGTCAATAAATACGGTGCGGATATTCTCAGATTGTGGGTTGCATCAAGCGATTACCACGCCGATGTAAGAATTTCAAATGAGATTCTTGCACAGCTTAGTGAGGCATACAGAAAGATAAGAAATACCGCACGTTATATACTCGGAAATATAAGCGACTTTGACCCCGATAAGGACAGAGTTTCTCAGGATAAGCTTATGCCTATAGATAAGTGGGCACTTATGAAGCTTGATGAGCTTAATAAGAAAGTAAGACACGGTTATGATACCTATGATTTTCATATAGTATATCAGGCTATCCATAATTTCTGTGTTGTGGATATGAGTAATTTTTACTTTGATGTTCTCAAGGACAGACTTTATACGGAAAGGGCAGACGGAGAAGAGCGCCGTGCGGCACAGACGGCTATCTATACGATACTTGACGCAATGACAAGGCTTATATCCCCGGTACTTGTATTCACTGCTGATGAAATATGGCAGTATATGCCCCACGACAGTTCGGCTAATCCGGAGAATGTACTTTTCAATGATATGCCCGGGCTTACGGGAATCGAATTTGATGAAAGCTTTACGTCAATGTGGGACAGAATACACGAAACAAGGGATACCGTAAAGAAGGCGCTCGAGGTTGAAATAAAGGGCAAAAAGCTCCGTTCCTCACTTGAAGCCAAGGTTACGCTTAAATGCGGCGGGGAACAGTATGACTTCCTGAAATCCGTTGAGCAGGAGCTTGCGGCTGCATTTATTGTATCTGCCGTTGAGATAGTAAAAACAGAAAATGAAGCTCTTGAGGTAGAGATAACCGCTGCCGAGGGTGAGAAATGCGAACGTTGCTGGATATTCAGCAATACAGTCGGCAAAAGCAGTAGTCATCCGACACTTTGCAGACGTTGTGCATCTGTTATTGAGTCAATGGACATATGAGAGTTTCCGAACGTGCATCATAATATAAATAAAAATGAATTAAGCGGTGTATTTTGAGGATGCACCGCTTAGTTATACCAAAGGAGGAGATGCTATGGCTGTTGCTGTTGTACTTATTTGTGCAGTTCTGATTGCTGCTGTTGACCAGGTAATTAAGTATTTTGTATATACGAATTTGAGTCCGAACGGCAGTGTAGATGTAATAGATAACCTGTTTTCACTCGTTTATACGGAAAACAGGGGAGCGGCGTTCGGAATTTTCCAGAACGGAACTTTTGTTTTCTGTATAATTACAGGGGTGCTTATCGGAGTTTTTCTATATCTCCTTATAAATAAGAAATTCAAGGGTAAATTGTTTTATACAGCAGTTGCTCTGATTATAGGCGGTGGTGCAGGTAACCTCATTGACAGAATATTCAGAGGATTTGTTATAGATTATCTTTCGGTTTCTTTCTTCCCCGCGGTATGCAATCTTGCGGATTATTGTGTTACGGTAGGTGCAGTGCTGTTTATGATATGTATACTTACCTCCTCGGAAATGTCCGGGAAAATGACTGAAAGAAATGATGTCGGGGAAGAAAAAAATGAATGAAAAAAGCTATCTGATTGACATAAGTAATAATGGTGAAAGGATAGACAGCTATATTGCGGCGGCTGAGAAGGAGCTTTCACGCTCTGCCGCCGCAAAGCTTATATCCGAGGGATTTGTAACGGTAAACGGAAAGCAGCCGTCAAAGAATTACAGATTAAAAACAGGCGACCGTATCGCCGTATCAGTACCCGAGCCTGTAACGCCGGAGGCTGTACCCGAAAATATACCCATAGATATTGTGTATGAGGACGATGATCTTCTTGTCGTAAATAAGCCGAAGGGTATGGTGGTACATCCTGCGGTGGGAAATTATACGGGTACGCTTGTAAATGCACTGCTGTATCATTGCAAGGGCAGTCTGTCGGGAATAAACGGTGTACTTCGTCCCGGTATAGTCCACAGGATAGACAAGGACACGAGCGGTCTGCTAATAGTGGCAAAAAATGATTTCTCTCACAGGCTGCTTGCGGAGCAGATAAAAGAGCACAGCTTTACAAGGAAATATCAGGCTGTTGTTTACGGTAATTTCAAATATGACGAGGGTACTGTCAATGCACCGATAGGCAGGCATCCTGTTGACAGAAAGAAAATGACCGTAACGGAAAAAAATTCCAGAAATGCTGTCACTCATTACAAAGTTTTAGGCAGATATCGGGGTTTCACTCATCTTGAGCTTATTCTCGAAACGGGAAGGACACACCAGATACGTGTTCATATGGCGCATATAGGTCATCCTGTTGCCGGAGATTCCGTATACGGTCCGAAAAAGGTAATATCCTCACTCAATGGACAATGCCTTCACGCTTATTATATAGCCTTTAAGCACCCGAGAACAGGAGAGATAGTTGAGCTGTCAACCGATCTGCCGGAATATTTTTCGGAATTTCTCAAATCCCTTGAGCAATATTGATATAAAAATATCAGTCAGTATCTTTTTTGATTTCTGTTTACATCTTGACAGACACTGCATAACTGTTATATTATATATTCAGAAGGAAGTGATGCAAGTGGCAGAAAAAGATATGGCAACAAAGACACTTGAATCCCACAATTCGGTGTTTGCTGATATTGTAAATTGCCTGTTGTTTGACGGTAAATCTGTGATAGATGAAAATAACCTTACCCCTGCCGATAAGGAATCGCAGTATAAGGCTGACGGGAAAATCAGAAGTCAGGAGAGGGATGTTTCCAAGTTCTGGATGAATACAAA
>CANPXK010000039.1 GCA_947585965.1 uncultured Clostridia bacterium | reverse complement strand
AGCGGAAGCGGTATGCATATTAATGTGGTTCTTAAAGAATATGATGAGAATATATTTACCGATAAGGGCTACGGAATGAGCAAAAAGGCAAAAAGCTTTATTGCGGGTATATTAAGACGTGCCGCGGAAATGACATTGTTTTTCAATCCCCTGTCAAATTCATATACACGCTTTGGCTCATATGAGGCTCCAAGCGGAATTGATTGGTCATACGGAAATATAAATACACTTGTACGTGTTCTTATGCCCGAGACAGACAGGGCAAGGGTTGATTACCGCAGTCCCGACCCGTCATGCAATCCTTATCTGTGCTTTGCCTTGCTTGTATATGCAGGACTTGAAGGAATAGAGGACGGTCTTGATCTTTGCGAGGCAAATGAACAGGGAAACACTACAGTCGAAAGACTTCCGCAGTCGCTTGCGGATGCTATAGAGCTTGCACGGAAAAGCGAGTTTATAAAAAAACATATTCCGAAACGTATATTTGATAATTTTATTAACCTCAAAACCGAGGAAATGAAAAGATCAATCGAAAGTGCCGAGTATAAAAAGGCACAGGATGAAAGATATTTTGAAATAATATGACAGCCGTATTTATAACGGCAGTATTAAATTTTCACTTGATTAATATGCGAAAATTTTGTAAAATAAAAAGAAGGGTGTTTGGCTTTTGAACAGTGTACTGATAGTATCCTCAAAGGAACAGGCCGTTACTTCTTTTGAATTGCTGCTTCGTGCGGAAAGGTGCAATAATTCCGATACGGCAAAAAGCGGAGCTGAGGCGAGAAGGCTTTGTGATGAAAAGGAATATGGACTGGTCATAATAAATTCGCCTTTGTCTGATGAATTCGGTGACGGACTTGCGATTGATCTGCTGAAATATAAGGCGTCCGGTGTTATTCTTGTTGTGAAATCGGAGCTTGAAGCTATGGCTGAAAGCAAGACCTCGGAATACGGTGCGTTTGTTATAGCGAAGCCGCTGAGCAGACAACTCTTTTCAAAGGCTGTACGGCTCATAGAAGCGACTCAAAGAAGAATGAGTGGTATAAGGAAGGAAAATATAAAACTTCAGAAAAAAATTGAGGATATAAGAATTATAAACAGGGCAAAGTATATTCTTATGGAATATCTTTCAATGACCGAGCCGCAGGCACACAGGTATCTTGAAAAGCAGGCAATGGATCTGAGGCTTACAAAGTTAGAGGTTGCCAAGAATTTACTCAGTACCTATGACGGTTAGGATTTTGTATACAGACGATATCGGAGCATTAAGCGGATATCTGATTTTGAATGCTTTTATGAAAATTACTGAATATAAGAGATCACCGCTGAAAGGATGGTTACATTATGGAGAAAAAAGCATATCTTTTATTGGAAAACGGAGATGTATATGAGGGGACAGCCTTCGGTTCGGAAAGGGAAGCAGTGGGCGAATTGGTGTTTACAACTGCTATGACGGGTTATCTCGAAACACTTACCGACCCCAGCTATTACGGACAAATAGTTTGTCAGACCTTTCCGCTTATCGGCAATTACGGTGTGATACCGAGTGATTTTGAAAGCAGGAAGCCTGCATTAACCGCTTATATTGTACGAGAATTGTGTCAACAGCCGTCCAATTTCAGGTGTGACGGTGTGCTTGACACTTTTTTAAAGGAAAATGATATTCCCGGAATCTGCGGAATAGATACACGCTGTCTTACTAAGACGGTGCGTGAATACGGCGTTATGAATGCCGCAATAAGATACAGTGAGCCAAAAAAAGAGGATGTGCAGGCACTCGGTGCTTACAGAGTAGAAAATGCGGTAAGCTCCGTTACGACAGATAAGGCTGAAAGCTTTGAGGCGGAAAACGGAAAATATAATGTTGTGCTTATGGATCTCGGGGCAAAGAACAATATAAGAAGAGAGCTTGTTAAAAGAGGATGTAATGTAACTGTAGTTCCCGGAAATACGACAGCCGAGGAGATAAAGTCGATGAACCCCGACGGAATAATGCTTTCAAACGGCCCGGGGGATCCGGCTGAAAATGTTGGAATAATAGAGGAGATAAGAAAGCTTTGTCAGTATAAAATACCGACCTTCGGAATATGTCTCGGACATCAGCTTATGGCACTTTCTCAGGGAGCAAAGACGGAAAAGCTTAAATACGGACACAGAGGGGCGAATCAGCCCGCAACAGACGTTAAGACAGGCAGAGTATATATAACAAGTCAGAATCATGGCTATGCGGTTGTGGCTTCAACATTGCCGGAGAATGCATATGAAAGTTTTGTAAATGCAAATGATGGGACGTGTGAAGGTGTAACGTATACGGATATGCCGTGCTTTACAGTTCAGTTTCACCCCGAGGCGTGCGGGGGACCGCTTGATACCTCGTTTTTATTCGATAGATTTATAAAGATGATACAGGAGGATAAAAACAATGCCAAAGGATAAAAGTATTAAAAGAGTGTTGGTAATCGGCTCCGGTCCTATAGTTATCGGTCAGGCAGCGGAGTTTGACTATGCGGGAACACAGGCGTGCCGCGCCCTCAAGGAAGAGGGGCTTGAGGTTATACTGGTAAACTCAAACCCTGCTACAATAATGACTGATAAGGCTATGGCCGATAAGGTATATATAGAGCCGCTTACGCTTGAAACCGTCAAAAGAATAATCATAAAAGAACAGCCGGACAGTATTCTGTCTACACTCGGCGGACAGACAGGTCTTACCCTTTCAATGCAGCTTGCTAAGGAGGGCTTTCTGAAGAAGCATAACGTAAGACTTTTAGGTGCAAACCCCGAAACAATCGACAAGGCGGAGGACAGGCAGATGTTCAAGGACACTATGGAAAGCATAGGTCAGCCTGTAATACCCTCGCTTGTTGTAAACGATGTACAGTCGGCTGTGAATTTTGCAAATGAGATAGGATATCCTGTTATTATCCGTCCGGCATTCACACTTGGCGGAACAGGCGGCGGTATCGTAAATAATGAGGACGAGCTGAGGGAAATCACCTCAAACGGACTTGAACTTTCACCTATAACCCAGGTGCTTGTGGAAAAATGTATAGCCGGTTGGAAAGAAATAGAATTTGAAGTAATGCGTGACAGTAGGGGTAATGTTATAACCGTCTGCTCAATGGAAAACTTTGACCCTGTCGGTGTACATACGGGCGACAGTATAGTTATTGCACCTACCGTTACACTTGCCGATAAGGAATATCAGATGCTCAGAAGTGCAGCACTCAATATAATTTCAGCACTTGGAGTAGAGGGAGGATGTAACTGTCAGTTTGCACTTGAACCTGAAAGCTTTAATTATGCCGTAATAGAGGTCAATCCCCGTGTATCACGTTCTTCGGCTCTTGCCTCAAAAGCAACAGGATATCCTATAGCAAAGGTTGCCGCTAAAATAGCAATAGGTTATACACTTGACGAAATAAAAAATGCCGTAACAGGAACAACATATGCTTGCTTTGAGCCGGCACTTGATTATGTTGTTGTTAAATTCCCGAAATGGCCTTTCGATAAATTTGTATATGCAAAACGTACACTGGGAACTCAAATGAAAGCGACCGGTGAGGTTATGGCTATCGCCCCGACCTTTGAGCAGGCAATAATGAAGGCCGTCAGAGGAGCGGAAATATCCCACGATACAATGTCCTCGGTAAAATTCGAGGAAATGTCCATCGAGGATATAAGAAACAGACTGAGCGTGTGTGATGATGAGCGTTCATTCTGTGTATATGAGGCACTCAAGAGGGGAATTACCGTTGAAGAGATACATAATATTACAATGATTGACGAATGGTTCCTTGAAAAGCTTGTTAATCTTGCAGAGTGCGAGAAGGAATTGAAGTGCGGAAAACTTACTGATGAACTTTACCGAAAAGCAAAGCTTCTTGGTTTTCTTGACAGAACAATAGAAAAGCTTACGGGGACGAAGATAAGCGAACCCATGATTCCCGTATATAAAATGGTTGATACCTGTGCCGCGGAATTTAAGGCGGAAACACCGTATTTCTATTCAACCTTTGACAAGGATAATGAGGCGGAGGCATTTATTAAGGAGAAAAATTCCGACAGAAAGACCGTTATAGTATTCGGTTCGGGTCCTATACGTATAGGTCAGGGTATAGAGTTTGACTATGCATCCGTGCATTGTGTATGGGCACTCAAAAGAGCCGGATTTGATGTGGTGATTGTAAATAATAACCCCGAAACGGTTTCAACGGACTTTGATACTGCCGACAGACTTTATTTTGAGCCGCTTACAAATGAAGATGTAATGGGTATAATAAAAACGGAAAATCCCTATGGTGTTGTTGTGGCGTTCGGCGGACAGACTGCAATTAAGCTAACGAAATTCCTTAGTGAAAGCGGTGTGAATATTCTCGGTACATCTGCTGACAGCATAGATATGGCAGAAGACAGAGAGCGTTTCGATGAATTGCTTGAACTTCACCATGTAAAACGTCCGCAGGGTTATACCGTAATGACAACAGAAGAAGCACTTGATGTAGCACAGAGAATAGGCTATCCTGTGCTTATGCGTCCGTCATATGTTCTCGGCGGACAGAATATGATAATAGCCTTTAATGAGGCTGATATAAAGGAATATATGGCTATTATTCTTGCACAGAATATAGAAAACCCGATACTTATAGATAAATACCTTTCGGGAACAGAGCTTGAGGTTGATGCTATATGCGACGGGGAAGAAATACTTATTCCCGGAATAATGCAGCACGTTGAGCGTGCCGGCATACATTCGGGTGACTCAATAGCAGTATATCCGGCATGGAATATCAGTGAGGAAATGACGCAGAATATTATAACAACATCGAAAAACCTTGCGGTATCACTGAAAACAAAAGGACTTGTAAATATTCAGTATCTTATATATCAAGATAATTTGTATGTTATAGAAGTAAATCCGCGTTCTTCAAGAACGATTCCTTATATAAGCAAGGTTACGGGCGTGCCTATGGTAGACCTTGCAACAAGGGCGATGCTCGGAGAAAAGCTTGCGGATATGGGTTACGGTACAGGTCTTTATAAGCGTTCACCTTATATTGCTGTAAAAGTTCCGGTATTTTCCTTTGAGAAGCTTATCAATGTTGATAACCAGCTCGGTCCGGAGATGAAATCTACCGGCGAGGTTCTCGGAATAGCTAATACACTCGAAGAAGCACTTTATAAGGGACTTATTGCGGCAGGCTATAAAATGAAAAAACACGGCGGAGTGTTCATAACCGTTCGTGACCCCGATAAGAACGAAATAGGTGCGGTTGCAAAGAAATATAATGAGCTTGGCTTTACGCTCTATGCAACGAAGGGTACGGCAAGAATACTCAGGGACTATGGTCTTGATGTTATTGAGGTCGATAAGATACACGAGAACGATAAGGACAATACGCTCAGTCTTATAGAAAGCGGAAAGATACAGTATGTAATTTCCACATCGTCAAAGGGACGTATTCCTACCCGTGACAGTGTTAAAATAAGAAGAAAAACAGTGGAGAGAAATATACCATGTCTGACATCTATAGATACTGCGAATGCACTTGCCGATTCACTAAAGAGCCGTTACAGCGAATACAGTACGGAGCTTGTGGATATCAATGATATGAGGACGGAAAAAATACGTCTCAGATTTACAAAGATGCAGGGCACGGGAAACGACTATATTTACTTCAACTGCTTCGACCAGAAGATAAACAATCCCGAGGGACTCGCCGTAAGATTCAGTGACAGACGATACGGTATAGGCGGCGACGGAGTCATACTTATATGTCCGTCTGATGTTGCGGATGCTAAGATGAAGATGTATAATGCTGACGGTTCCGAGGGTAAGATGTGCGGAAACGGAATACGCTGTGTTGCAAAATACCTTTGCGACCACAAAATGGTAAGCGGGGATACAATAACAGTTGAAACGCTCAGCGGAATAAAAACTCTGAATGTATTCCGCCATGACGGACAGAACGATGTGTTCAAGGTAGATATGGGGAAAGCTGAGCTTAATTCAGACCTTATTCCGGTTGCGATAAATAAGCCCAAGGTTATAAATGAGCCTGTGAATATCGGCGGGGAGGATTATAATATAACCTGTGTATCAATGGGCAATCCCCATGCCGTTGTATTCTGCAATAATGTAGAAAAAATAGAGCTTGAAAAAATAGGACCGCTTTTTGAAAACAGTGAGCTGTTCCCCGAAAGAGTAAATGCGGAATTTGTAAAGGTAATAGATAACCATACAATAGAAATGCGTGTATGGGAGCGTGGAACGGGAGAAACATGGGCGTGCGGAACAGGTGCGTGTGCGGTTGCCGTTGCTGCGGTTGAAAACGGACTTTGTGAAAAGGGCGAGCCTATAACGGTAAAGCTTAAGGGCGGAAATCTTGAAATAGAATACACTGATGAAACGGTATATCTTACAGGAGTGGCTGAAACGATATTTGAAGGAGAAATTGAGTTATGACGACAAAATACATATTCGTTACCGGCGGGGTGGTATCGGGACTCGGCAAGGGAATAACGGCGGCATCTCTCGGAAGGCTTCTTAAAGCAAGAGGTCTTAAGGTAGCTGCTCAGAAACTTGACCCCTACATAAATGTTGACCCTGGAACGATGAGCCCGTACCAGCACGGGGAGGTATATGTAACCGAGGACGGAGCCGAAACCGACCTTGACCTCGGACATTATGAGAGATTTATTGACGAAAACCTCAATAAATTTTCCAATCTTACCACAGGTAAGGTATATTCAAATGTTCTTGACAAGGAGAGAAGAGGAGATTATCTCGGAGAAACCGTTCAGGTTATCCCGCATATTACTAATGAAATTAAATCCTTCATTTATGCTGTCGGTAAGGACAGCGATGCTGATGTTGTAATCACCGAAATAGGCGGTACGGTCGGAGATATTGAAAGTCAGCCGTTTCTTGAGGCGATACGTCAGGTTAGCGTTGAAGTAGGTGCCGAAAACAGCCTGTTTATTCATGTATGCCTTGTTCCCTATCTTAAGGCAAGTCAGGAGCATAAATCAAAGCCTGCCCAACACTCGGCAAAGGAGCTCCGTTCTCTCGGAATTAACCCCGATATTATGGTGCTTCGCTGTGACGAACCGATAGAGGATAGGAGTATATTCAAAAAAATAGCGATGTTTTGTCATGTAAAA
The DNA here is from genome assembly GCA_947585965.1 of uncultured Clostridia bacterium. Lineage (GTDB taxonomy): Bacteria > Bacillota > Clostridia > Oscillospirales > Acutalibacteraceae > UBA1213. Next base: position 13,874 of record CANPXK010000039.1, on the reverse strand, counting down.
AACGATTGTGTTATAGAGAATGTGACAATACCGGTTTTGTATAATGCACCTATAATGCTTGAAAAGGCTAATTTCAGCGATATTGTTTGCCGTGAACTTAAAATTGATGCACCTAAGCCGGATATGAAAGATTGGCAGGATATGCTTGACAGGATTGCTTCAAGAGATAAAACGGTAAGAATTGCACTTTGCGGTAAATATGTGCAGCTGCATGACGCATATCTTTCCGTTGCGGAGGCACTTCGTCATGCCGGATATGAAAATCAGGCATTTATAGATATAAAATGGGTAGATACCGAGCTTATAACGGAATACAGTGTTGATGAGCTTTTGGGTGATGTTGACGGAATACTTGTTCCGGGCGGCTTCGGAAACAGAGGTGTCGAGGGAAAGATAATTGCGGCAAAATATGCAAGAGAAAAGGATATTCCTTATCTTGGAATATGTCTTGGTATGCAGACGGCGGTTATAGAATTTGCAAGAAACGTATTGGGACTTTCGGATGCGGATTCAGGAGAATTTGCTCCGGAAAGCGGACATAGGGTAATAGACCTAATGCCCGACCAGAAGGGGATTGTTGAAAAGGGCGGTACAATGCGGCTTGGGGCATATCCTTGTAAAATACGTAAAGGTACTATTATGGAACGTGCATACGGAAAGAGCGAAATTGCGGAACGGCATCGTCACCGGTATGAATTCAATAACGAATTTCGTTCGCAGTTTGAGGAAAACGGTATGATATTTACCGGTACTTCACCGAACGGACTTCTTATTGAAGCTGTGGAAATACCCTCTCACCGTTTCTTTATAGGTGTGCAGTACCACCCCGAATTCAAGAGCCGTCCGAATCATGCGCATCCTCTTTTCAGAGAATTTGTAGATGCTGCACTTGGTAAACAGTCGGACAAAAATAATCAGGTCGGATAAGACAGTAAAGGAGAAAGATATATGCCAAAGCTCAATGAAAATTTTATGAAGCTCGAAAAGAATTATCTTTTCATAAATATTGCAAAGAAGATAAATGCCTTTATTGAGGCTAATCCCGATAAAAAGGATAATATTATCCGTATGGGTATAGGTGATGTAACCCTTCCGATAGCACCGTGCGTTGTGGATGCGGTAAAAAAAGGTGCGGAAGAAATGGGTGTCAAGGAGACATTTAAGGGCTATGAGGACAGCGGCACAGGCTATGATTTCCTCAAGGAGGCTGTTGCAAAGTATTATGCAAGTTTCGGGGCAGATGTAAAGCCGTCTGAAATACGCATAAGCGACGGTGCAAAATCCGATTGCGGAAATATAGTAGATATATTCGGAGAGGACAATACCGTAATAATAACAGATCCGGCATATCCTGTATATGTTGATTCCAATATTATGAGCGGAAGAAAAATCATATATGCCGACTGCACAAAGGAAAACGGTTTTTGTCCCGTTCCCGATAAGAATGTTCATGCGGATTTGATTTATCTTTGCTCACCGAATAATCCTACGGGCGCCGCATTTACAAAGGAACAGCTCAAGGCATGGATTGATTATGCAATAGATAACAAGGCGATAATAATTTATGATGCTGCATACGAAGCATTTATCACCGAGTCGGATATCCCGAGAAGTATTTTTGAGGTTGAAGGTTCAAGACAGTGTGCAATAGAGATTTGCTCACTTTCAAAAACGGCAGGCTTTACGGGTATGAGATGCGGATATACGGTTATTCCTGATGAGCTTGAAGCAGAGGCCTCTGACGGAACAAAGGTAAGTATTTCTCAGTTATGGGGAAGAAGACAAGGATCAAAATTCAACGGTGTGTCTTATCCTGTACAGTGCGGAGCAGCCGCTGTATTCAGTGACGAGGGCAGAGAGCAGATTAAGGTAAATCTTGAATATTATAAGGAGAATGCAAGAATAATAGCCGATGCTCTTGACGAATTGGGTATTTATTATACCGGCGGAAAAAATTCTCCGTACATATGGCTTGAATGTCCGAGGGGCATGAAATCATGGGAATTTTTCGATTATCTCCTCAATGAAGCCAATGTTGTCGGTACACCGGGAGCAGGCTTCGGCAAAAACGGAGAGGGTTTCTTCCGTCTTACTTCATTTGGTGACAGAGATAAGACCATTGAGGCGGTTGAAAGAATTAAGAGATTGCTTAAGTAAAAACAGGTTATTTGTTTAACCTGATGAACGTTAAGTTTTCTGCATACGTGTCAGGGGACTTATTGTCCGTCGGGTTAAGAGAGCAACGATGCGTATGCCTGTTTATTGATAACCTGAAACCTGCCGATTCCGGTATAAAGACGAATATCAAGACAATTTTGCACTCTGAGTTTACTGTCAAGTTAAAAAAGATGCAGATTTTTTGAGAATTTTTTATTTTTGGGGGTTGACGGTGTATTTACCCAAATGTCCCATTGTGTGCAGATGTAGAATTACTGTCACATAAATGGGACATATTTTATATAGCAGGCATTTATAATACATTTTGAATTCCGATAATTTAACCTGAATGGGCAGGAAGTCCCCGCCTCTTTTGGCGGGGGTGGATGTCACAGCATAAGATATACGGTAGATCGACAGATAAGTGCAATTTCACTTCTTGACTGAATATGTTTGTAGTGCTATAATAAATAAAATGCAGTTATCGGGGGTGTGAATGTGGACAATGATTTTATTTTCGATATAGATGAGTTGATGAATGAGGGAAGATTTGAGGAGGCAATAAATAAAATTCAGGAGCTTGACGAGGATGAACTCAGCGGAGAACTGGTATTTATGCTTGCACATTGCCTTTCTCAATGCCGGAGATATCGTGAAACACTTAAGGTACTGGAAAAAGTTGCCGATGATATTTCGGATGATGACCTGTCGTATCATCTTGAAATAGCCGGTGCGAATTACGGATTGCATAAATACCGGACGGCAATAAAAGAAGCAGACAGATGTATTGAAATAGATGAAAACTGTGTTGAAGCGTGGATTTTACTTTGCCTTATATATAATGAAACAGGAAAATCCGCCGAATTTGAAAGGGCTTCATGTGTCGCGAAAGAGATTGATGAAGAGGCGTGGGATAATATTTTCGGTGACAGAACAAGAGAGCTTGCGGTATATGATGAAAAGGAAATGTCAGAGGTCCTGAGGTATATAAAAAATAACTATGGAGATGTGACCGTGCTTTTACCCGATTTGAGATATGACGGTGTCAATTATGACCATCCCATAAAAATAGCCGTGATACCCCCGGATGATGAATGCTCGTTTTTTAAACTTGTGACGATTGGCATGGGAGCCTACAGAGGTGTTGAGATAACTGATTCGGGGATTGAAAATATCCACAGAACCGAGCTTGTGGCGTATATTCCTCCAAGCGGAGAATGTGATGATGACGTGGATATTCATATCTGGGTGTCAAGAATAATGCGGCAGATGGGAGAAATGGTGCAGTATGAAAATTCATGGTTTGACTATGGTCATACGGTAGCATACGGCGGCAGCCTTGACGAAAGTGTAGAATATGACGGTGTTATATTTGCCCCTGTAGTCAATGATGAATGTTGCGTACTGCCGTGCGGAGATTCGGTTGATTTTCTGCTTATGGTTCCTTTGTATGAGGAAGAGATGCTTTTCAAGATCAATAACGGTTTTACGGAATTGTTTGAAGAAGCCGAAAAGGTATTGGGTGATAGTTTTTACTCTGTTACCAAGGAACGTAAGAACATTTTTGAGGGCAGTTTAAAGAAAAAATGGGCTTTGCCGAGGAGCACAATGGAGGATATGCTCGACTGGGACGGAGCCGACGGATGCTATGCCACAGACAGGATAACGGTGGATAACCTCAGGGTGGGTATCATGTACCGTGAAAATCCCGAAAGCAGATTCGACAGCGGCTGGAGATTTCTTGCGGGTGATGAGGACGAGGAATATATGAACAATATTGAAAACACCGAGATATTCAGTCTTAATACTATATGTAATTATGATCCGGAGATAATAGAATATCTTGAAAGTCCGATAGGTTCTGCATTTTACAGAAATAAATCGGGTGAATTCCGTCCTATGGAATTCCGCTCAAAATAAATTTTATATTACCGCCTGATATTATATCCGGCGGTAATGAATTATTTCGGAAAAGGAAAATATGAATGTTAAAGAATAAGAATAACTCATATCTTTCAAACGGTATATTTGTTGCGTGTATTGCAGTTCTCTGTACTCTTCTTTGGGGAACTGCATTTCCCGCAATAAAAAAAGGCTATGAGTTTTTCAGAATAGAGGAAAATGATATACCGTCAAAGCTTGTATTTGCAGGGGCAAGATTTTTTATTGCGGGTGCAATAGTACTGATAATAGGCTTTCTCTGCAGCAAGCCTAAACCGACAATAGGCAGACATGACATTTTGCCGATATCGTTTTTAAGTCTTTTTCAGACATACGGACAATATCTGCTTTTGTATATAGGAATAGTTTATATTACGGGGACAAAGTCATCACTTTATACCTCAGCCGCAGCCTTTACTTCCGTTATTGTCGCCGCATTAGTATTCAGAGGCGATAATCTTACTCTGAAAAAAATATTCGGATGTATAATCGGAATTTCGGGAATAGTTGTAATGGTATTCGGCGGAGAGATGGGAAATTTCAGTCTTATTGGTGACGGTCTTGTTATTCTGTCAAATATATTCGGCGGAATAGGAAATGTTATAAGCAAAAAGATTGACAAGGGAAGAACGCCGATACAGGTATCGGGCTGGCAGCTTTTTATAGGCGGAGCGGCATTAATGCTGACAGGCTTCATTTTTGGCGGAGGTATCACATTCTACAATGAAAGCTGTGTGCTGATACTTTTATATCTCGGAGTTATGGCGGGAAGTGCGTTTATGCTGTGGACATTGCTTCTCTTTCATAACCCGGTAAGTAAGGTAGCTGTATATAATCTTCTCATTCCCGTATTCGGAACAATGTGGTCGGGCATTTTCCTTGGAGAAAATATATTTACTTTACGTAACCTGTATGCGCTTGTGCTTGTATGCTCGGGAATTTTTCTTGTTAATTCGGTCTCAAAGAATTTTTTGAGACACAAAAATGATAATGCGACAGAGGAGGAAAACAAAAATGACTAAAAATGATTCGGTATCTGCAAAGCAGGCAATTTCCAGATTAAAAGAGGGAAACAATAATTATATCGCCGCAAAATATCCAAGCGGCGATATATCTGTGGAAATACGGCGGAAAACCTGCAGTGAAGGACAAACTCCTTATGCGATAATCGTAACCTGTTCGGATTCGAGGGTTATTCCGGAAAGCATATTTTCAGCCGGAATAGGGGAGTTGTTTGTTATACGTGTTGCGGGAAATGTTATGGACAGCCATCAGTTAGGAAGTATCGAATATGCCGCATCACACCTTGGCTGTAAGCTTATTGTTGTATTGGGGCATACACATTGCGGAGCAGTTGAAGCTGCGGTACATCACGACCCGGAGGGATATATCAAATTCATCACTGATGAGATACGTCTTGCCATAGGGGAAGAAAAAGATGAACATAAAGCTTGCCTGCTTAATATTCAGCGTTCAGTTTCTGTTATTGAGGAAAGCTTTGATATAAAGCGTGAGGAGGAGCATGGTTTGTCGGTTGTTGGTGCTTTGTATCATTTAGAGGACGGACGTGTAGAATTCCTCTAATAATCACAGCGGCGGCGTGCCCCCGCTGTCAATCCGTAATTATTTTACTCAGGCGAATCAGTCTATGGCTCGACCATGAATTTACTCGATGAACAACAGATAAGTTTGTCATTTCTGTTTGCGGAAAGCCTCGCAAGGGGCTTTCACGACACTCTCTTACGCACACCGTCAGGCAAACTACCTATCGCGGAGCGGCGTGCCGCCGCAGTCAATCCGTAATTAATTTATTCAGGTCAATTAATCTATGGCTCGACCATTAATTTACTCGATGAACAACAGATAAGTTTGTCATTTCTGTTTGCGGAAAGCCTCGCAAGGGGCTTTCACGACACTCTCTTACGCACACCGTCAGGCAAACTACCTATCGCGGAGCGGCGTGCCGCCGCAGTCAATCCGTAATTAATTTATTCAGGTCAATTAATCTATGGCTCGACCATTAATTTACTCGATGAACAACAGATAAGTTTGTCATTTCTGCTTGCGGAGCGGCTCGGAGAGCCGCTCTCGACACTTTCTTACGCACACCGACAGGCAAACTACCTATCGCGGAAACGTACTGCCCTCCATAATAAACAAAGCGAACGAAGTGAGCGAACCCGCGATCATGCCCGCGGGGGCTCCCCCGCCCGCCGCTTAGAGGTTGCGGACGGCGACATAGATGTCGGAAATTCTGTACCATGTCGGGAAATTGACAGTTCCTGTTACGGGTAGATTAAAGATCTGCTGAAAAAACCGTACAGCTTCCTCGGTATTTTGACCGTATATGCCGTCAACAGCAAGCTTCGGTATAAGCGGATAGTTGTCGGAAATTGCATTAAGCTGGTTTTGTAGGACACGGACATTGCTTCCGCTTGAGCCTACACTTAACACTCCGGGAAATGATAACGGTATTCCCTCAACCCTTTCAGCCTGCCTTATGACAATGTTCCTTCCGTAATAGGTCTGTAAAATTCTTTGAGCGGAATACCCCTGATCCGCAAGCTCCTTTGACCCCCATTGACTTAGCCAACCGTCACGCACAACATTGATTCCGTCACTGTATTGAGCAAGCAAGGGTTGGGATATACTTTCCCTTGTGATATACATAGTAAAAACTTCGTCCACTACATCGGAAATTTCAGAAAAGAAATTTCTTCCGTATGTGAATGCCTGATCATATGCCGTAGAATTTGTTACTGTAAAATCATAACCCTTTCCTCGATACCATTCGGTATATACACGGTTAAGCGTAAAGGAAACAATGGCTATGACATTAGCCTTGATAGCTTCCCGCGGCCATGTAGCGAAAATTTCCGAACTTGCAACATTTTTGATATAATCCGTAAAGCTTACAGTATAATTTGGTGCGGAACTATCACTCGGAACACCGGCATGAACAACAATAAGGCTCGGTACAACGGGTCTTGCAAGAACAACCGTTCCCCCCGCATCAGGTAATTTTTTTGTTTCCGATTCCGGTATTTTTTCGGGCATTCCTCCCATAATAGCAGGATTGGGGATATTAATATCATTACTTTGTCCCGGAAAAATAATATTCTGAAGTGATGTTGTGTCCTCATATACCTGTACATTGTCTATTCGAGTTATATCCCCGTCCGTATTCCGAGCCGTAATATCATATGCACCGAAAGGAAGAGCAATGGTTTGCGAGCTACCCTCGGAGTCGGGGGATATTTCACTCTCGGGGTCTGATACGGTTTCGGGAGGTGTTGTGGACAATACTTCCGGTGGTGTGGAAAGGAGAAGAGGCGAGAGCTTTCCGTCGCTGTCCGTTACTCCTTCGGAAATAACATCTCCGCTGACTGCATTTCTTACTGCGACCTGTACATCGGGTGCAGGTCTGCCTATTGAATTATCAAAAGTCGAAACAACAAGTGTACCTATAGGCATTTATTTCCTCCTATCCTTCTCTCAGAAAATTAAATGTATTATAAAGATTAAGCTTGCCATAGCCCCATTTATTGTTGGGATATTCTAAAGTCTGCTCACGAATTGCACCGCCTATAAAGAGGTTACGTATGATATCCCCATTCATTCCGGGGGCGTTTCCCTTAATGATACCCCATTCAAGCAAAAGTGCGGCGGCTCCGGCAGTTATTGCGGCGGATACGCTTGTTCCTGTCATGGTTCCCGTACCCTCCGGATATATTCCTCCGACACGTACACCCGGAGCGACAAAATCAGGTGCGATTTTCGGCTGCCTTGTCGGTCCCCATGACGAAGATACAAGCAGGCTTCCGTCAAAGCTGTTATATGCACCGCAGGTAATGGTTCTTGCCGCCGCCGCCGGATAGACTATTGTGTATTCCGGTATCGGACTGAGAAATTCCACCGAGGGATCAACTTGTCCGGTTATCGGCAGCCATGCCCAATAGCTTCCGTCAATAACCTCATCGCCGTAGAGAGTTATTTCCCATATGCCTTGAGTTGCCTTGTCAAGACCTACCCATATTGTGTCGGTAACATCTCTTGTATATCTTATTATAATAGTCGTGTCTTCAAGAATAAGCTTTTCGGAATAGGATTCACCGGCTCTGAAAGGCTTTCTTGCCATTATTTCTCCTGTGGGAGATGTAACGCTTACAGAAATTCTGTCAAATGCAGGATTGATTATAAGTGTGCCAAAGGAAATACCCTGTTTTCCGACCTTGATATTAATAGTATCCGTCCCCTCGTCAGGTACTTTACCCTGTGTATGATGTTTTGCGTTGGCTTCATTCCCGGCAGCTGTAACAAAGGCAAAGCCGGTGCGTTGAGATATAAAGGAAATATAATCCTCGAAAAGAGTATTACCGTCATGCGCTGAGGTATTTGATCCCATTCCTATCATAATAACAGCCGGCATCTGCATTTCGAGTGCTTTATCAAGAATATATTTTACTCCCAGAAGGAAATCGGAGCTTTCGTAAAGAGTGGGGTTATCGTTTGAAAGGAGATATTTTTCAATATAAAATTCCCTTGCCTTGCGAAGCTTTACACATATAAGATTTGCAAGCGGTGCCGCACCTATATAATTATCGTTGGTATTTGCAGCGGCAACCGATGCCATGAACGTGCCGTGTCCGTCCTCGTCAATGCTCGGTATAACGGAAAGGGGATTGTCGGCTGCAAGAGCGTCATTAATTGCATCCCTATCATATGTTGAGCCGAAATAAACACTTTCGTCATGTTCGCCGTTTATCGTCTGATCCCATAAGCCGAGAAGCTTAGTTGAGCCGTCCTCATACCTGAAAGCGTCAAGTGTATAGTCGATCCCCGTATCAACAAGACCTATGATAACTCCCTGACCTGTAAGATCAAGAAACGGCTGACCGAGAACTCTTGTTATCCCTGCGCTGTCATTACTGCTTATATCGACAGGCGACATTATTTTCGGTGCAAACAGCATGAAATCCCCGCCAAGCTCTCTGTATACCTGCGGTATATTTCTTTCATTCGTATATACTACAATATAATCATTGGCGAGTCTTGTCCCGAGGTGCAGATACGGCCGCTGCTGTACATACTCAAGAAAGGTAGGTGTTGCAAGAGCCTGAAAGTCCACGGTTGTAGGAAGCTTTACAAATTCGTCAAGAGGAAGAAGATCCTCCTCATCAGTCATCAGTTCCGGTATAAGATCACCCCCGTAATATTTTTCATTTCAGAATTTCCGCTATGGATGCCGCCGCACATAACCTGCCGTAACCGAAAATCGGGTTGGGGTATCTGACGCCGTCAGTACGTATTGCCCCGCGCCTGAGATAAGCTTTTATACGCTCACCGTACATATAAGGGGCATTACCCTTGACAATTCCTATTTCCATCATAAGGGCGGCAGTACCGGTTACAAACGGCGCGGCAAAGCTTGTCCCCGTATAGCTGTCATAGCCACCTCCGATACGCGGAGCCGATATTCCGACAGCAGGAGCGGTTATATCGGGTATCGGCAAAGCTAAATTTTCAAAACCTCTGCCCGAAAATTCTGCCGCACTGTCAAGAGAATCATTATATCCGGCAACACTTATCACCTTTGCTGATGTTGAGGGGATTGTAAGTGTTCCAAAATTATCGGGTGCGGAAAAATATGTTCCCGTTGTTACTTCCTCAACTGTCGGGAGCCAGATATTGAATTGTCCGTCAACAATGGAATCGGCTCTCAGACGAAGAAGCCATACTCCTGCCTTTATAAAATTACCTTCAGTTGCTTTAATGTCAAAGAATATCTCCTGAGAAACACTGTATCTTGTCGGTTGGTTATATATTACGTTTACGGTAAGCTCCCGTGTGCTGAGAGTACGTATTCTGTTTTCCTGTGTGACTATTCCCGTTGTGGCTCCGTCAGGAAGAATCAGCTCGACGCTGATATTATCAGTAAAATTTTTCCACATAGAAACATAAAACCTGTTCAGACCCGATGTTGTGAAAAATTCTACATTTTTTATCTCACCGCTGTTTATGATACCGAAATAATGATGTCCTGAGCCTCCCTCATTACCTGTCGGTATTATTATGGACGTTTTCCACAGGCTGCTCATTGCGGTAATATATTCCTCAAAAAGAGAATCACCGAGATGTGCCCCCTCATTCATTCCGTAGCTTATGTTGATTGCAACAGGTTCGGCGAAGAATCGTGCCTTGTCTATTACATATTTTATTGCACGCATAAGCTCCGTTGACCTTGAATAATCATTCCCGGCAGGCAGAACTCGAACGGCGATTATATCCGCTTTCGGAGCAACTCCAATCTGAAACGGGTCGGAAATTCCTCCGCCCGCCGCAATACCGGCAACTGCCGTTCCGTGTCCTTTTATATCAAGCTGACCGGTCACGGCTATAGGATCGGGAGAGGCAAGTGCGGTATTTAATTCATCGCTTGTATATTCTTTGCCGAAGGTAAAGCCGTCCGGCGGCTTTCCGCTTCCGCTCTGGTCCCAGAATGCAAGTATTCTTGTAAGTCCATCAGGTGTGCGGAAATCAGGGTGTGTATAATCAATTCCGGTATCAATAATACCAACGATAACGCCCTCACCCGAAAGATTGTATCCGTTTTCCGATTGTGCGGTTACAACACAGGTGGAAATCATATTATTCAAGTTATTGATGTATAACTCTTTCGGAAGCTCTATATCCTCTATAGCGGTTAGTTCATAAAGGGAATCAACCGCATCGGCAGATATGGTTACAACTGCAAAGCCCTGTCCGAGATCCTCAACGGCAGTTACAGACGGTTCGCTGTTAAGCTGCTCACGAAGCTGTGAGATATTTCCGTTGTATTTTATTATTATATCAATGGTGTTATTGTCCGGCAATGGCAGCAACCTCCTTTGCGGCAGCAGTATCAAGCAGACTGTCATATGAATAAAGCATAAAGCCGTCCGCTCCTATTTCCCTTCCGAGCTTCATCTGTGAGAGTATGTTATCGTCCTTTAAAAGCCATGTTCCGCTGTCGGCGTCGGTTCCGATTTTATATAGTGCAAGACCGAAATAAAGCTTGATATTCTTTTGTGTAGTCATTTTCCTCCATTGCTCAGCCGCTGTTTTATAGGGGAGCGTGGGGTGACTTTCGCTTATATAAAGCTGAGGGCATATATAATCTGCATATCCGAAATAAGCGCACCATTTGAATACATCGGCGCCCATTTTTACATCATTATCGGTATTGCACTGAGGTGATATACCGAAAACACAGCCTTCCTTTTCATGTACGGCACTGTACAGTCCCGAAACAAGCATATTTATATTTTCCTGCCGCCACTCTTCAAGGCTCAGATGTGCTTTACCGCTTTCCTTTTTATATGAATTATACTCCTTTTTATCAAAATCCCCGCCGTTTTCGGGATAAAAATAATCATCTATCTGAAGACCGTCAATATCATAATTTTCTGTAATTTCCCTTGCACCGTCAATGATAAGCTTTCGCACCTCAGGATATGCAGGATTGAGGTATATACCGTCGCCGCTTGAAAATGTATACCGGTCATTTTCTTTTATATCATCATTTTTCCATATTGTATATGGGTTATCATCTGCAAGGGGTTCAGGTATTTCCTTACTTTGTATCCGAAGGGGATTAATCCATGCATGAAATGACAATTTGTATTTATGTGCGGTTTCTATTGCAATTTCAAGCGAATCATAATCGATCTTCCCTCCCTGAACTCCGGTTATTATATGGGAAGTAGGGAAAAGATCCGATTTATATAGTGCGTCGCAAAACGGACGAACCTGAAAAATAACTGTATTTGCCCCGATATCATGTATGTTTTTCATGATTTTATCTATCTTTTTACGATATGTATTTTCATTCCTGTCCGTTCCGGTCATATCAATACTCATATACGGAACCCAGACGGCGAGCATTTCGTTTCCTTTTGTTATGCTGTTTTTACTGCTTTCCTTAGTATTACTTTTACTTGCCTGAGAAACAGCGGAATTATCTATTTTGGAATTTACCGAAGCAGTCGCATCATCCTTTTTTTGAAGTACGGAAACGGCGGCAACACTACCGAAAAGCAGTATAATTGCAATAAGCAGGGGAAAAGCATGAAAAAAAATCTTTTTCATCATATCACAACCTTGATTTTGGCATAGTAACAATATATAATAAGAGATAGGATATATCCCTTATAATATAATGCATAAGGTACAAAAGTTATTCCTGCGGCGTGCCGGTGCCGGCGGCGTGCCGCCGCTGTCAGTTCGTAACTAATTTACTCAGGCGAATCAGTCTATGGCTCGACCGTAAATTTACCCGATGAACAAGCGATAAGTTTGTCATTTGTAGTTGCGGAAAGCCTCGCAAGAGGCTTTCTTGACACTCTCTTATGCCCACCGACAGGCAAACTGATTATCGCGGAAACAGACTGCCCTTCATCGCAAACAAAGCGAACTCAGTGAGCGAAACCGCGAATATGATAGCGGGGGCACCCCGCTAAGTTTGTCATTTGTAGTTGCGGAGTGGCTCGCAGAGCCACTCTCGACAATTTCTGCCGCACACCGACAGGCAAACTACCTATCGCGGAAACGCACTACCCGTTCACAATAATCAAAGCGAACGAAGTGAGCGACCCCGCGAATTGCCTGCGGGGGTTCCCCCGCCGGGGGAGAAGGTTTTTAGGAATACTTTGAGGTTTTCTATGTGGTGTTCTTCCTTTTTGATGAAATCCTCGGCATATTTGTAGATGTGTTCGTCAGCATCCTTGCAGGTGCCGAGATGCTTGGAAAGATCAACTATCCCCATGGTTGTGCCGTTTATCATAATTTCTGCAATATGCTCCGGACTTACCTCCGTCAGTGTGTGAAGCTGAATAGAACCCCACATCATTGCCTTTTCAAACATATTCAAATCCTTGGGCAGAGAGCCGTCCTTGATTATTTCCTTTTCTGCCCATGCCGCCGCATCGGTGTAATCGCAAAGCTGCTCGTTAAGCTCATGCTTAAGCTCCTCTCCCTCGGTTTTGGGGAGTACGGCTTTTGTTGCTTCAATACCTGTCTTTGCAAGCTTGTATATGCCCGACAGCAATTCTTTATTTGCTTTATTATCCATAATAATTCTCCTTTCGGTTTGTGCAAGGCGGACAGTGCAAAATTACCCGCCTTCGGTATTTGCGTATGTTTATTATTTGCTTTAAAAACAAATTTATACAATAAAAAAAGAAAGAGGTTGATTTTATGTCAGAAATCAGTATGAGCACAGTCAATAAAACATTGGAGGCTTTAAGAAAAAATAATATGCAGGCTTATTTTTGCAATGATTCAGATGAAGTCCGTGAGCTTGTCTGTAAGCTTGTGAAAAAAGGAGATACGGTAACGCATGGAGGCTCGGTTACTCTTGCACAGACGGGAATAACAAAGCTTATTTCAAACGGAGATTATAATTATCTTGACCGCAATGCCCCGGGACTTACAAGAGAGCAGGTTGAGGAAATATACCTCAAAGCATTTACATCGGACGTATATCTTACAAGTGCGAATGCTATAACCGAAAACGGAGAGCTGTATAATGTTGACGGAAATTCTAACCGTGTTGCGGCGATATTATACGGTCCGAAAAGTGTTATCGTAATTGCAGGATACAATAAGATAGTGCCCGATATAAACGAGGCGATTGCAAGGGTCAAATGCGAAGCCGCTCCGAAGAATACAGTACGTCTTAACTGCGATACATATTGTGCAAAAACGGGGAAATGCGTATCACTTAATAAAGAGGACAG
>CANPXK010000038.1 GCA_947585965.1 uncultured Clostridia bacterium | reverse complement strand
TCGCTTTTGAGTTCGTCGGTAACTACGTCTCGGTGGACTTTCACCACAGAGCATTGGTATGCCCGTCATACTAATAAAACCGCCGGAACAACTCCGACGGTTATAACAGCTTACAAGTCCTGCAAGTCCGCATCCGGTATATCATTTTCAAGATTATCTCTTGCAAGGTCATTGTCAATTTCCTTATAAACCGGAGATATCGGTCTTTCGCTGTCCGCAGTCCTTGTATGCCACACCTTCTGCGAGGGCGGTTCGGTATCAGCAATTATCGGATTTGCTCTTTCTTTTCCGTGCTTTGCCTTTCCCTGTATTTCCGGCACTGCTGCTGCCGTATTTCTTTCCTTAGTGTGAGTTCTCTCTGTACGTTTCATTCCCTGTTTAGCCATCTGATCACCTCAATGATAGTATGACTTACAATCGTTATTTTATACTGTATTCCTTTTTTAGAATAGAGTAGATCGACATATCACATATCCCCTGATTATTCAAACCTGCCTTTCTGAGCGTTCCCTCATATTTCAGACCGCATTTTTTAATTACTCCGCCTGAATGTGGATTATTAACATCATGTGTAGCCTCTATGCGGTTTAATCCGACTTCCTCAAATAAAAATTTAATAACACGGTTAAAAGCCTCAGTAGTTACACCTTTATGCCAATACTTTCTCCCAATACAATACCCTACATTTGCACAAGCAGTATCCTCCCTTATTTCAACTACACTTATTGACCCTATAGCCTTGCCTGTCTGCTTATATTCTATAATCCAGTTATAGCATTTTTCGTCCGCATAATCAATACAGCTTTCTATATATCCCCGTACATCATCGACATTTACATACGGCTCCCATGTCATGAATTTTGTTACCTCGGGATCGGACGCCCAATTATTGAACATATCCTCCGCATCCTCAATTCTGAATTTCCGCAGAATAAGCCTTTCTGTTTCAAGCTGTTTTGTACCCTTGTGTTCCATAATTATCACTCCTGATTTTTTATATTTATATCATTTATAATATCCTCAAGGCTGACAAGACTGACATTGCCATGCTCGTTTGCTTTGTCAATACAGCCCTTTGTAAAGCCTGATTTTAAAAAAATATAATAATATACATTTTTATACGAAAATAGTTTGCCGCGTTTTATCAGCGTTTCAGGCACATCAATATCTGCTTTTTCATTTGTCCGCATTGATAAAAATTTAGTCAAGTATAACTTAGCAAATCATACCCGACCGGATTTATTAAAATTTTCTGCCAATATATAAATTAATCCGCCCTATCAATCTCATACTTCTTGGCATTATTTTCACCACATAAACAGTTCTAAATACATAGGTCATTTCCCGACACAATAACCATCATAAAAATGATAACACCCAAGGCACTCAATGTCAATATTAAATTAAAACCTGCACAATTCCTTCTGTATAAAATAATATCGCCGGGAACCGTACAAAAGCTGCGATTCCCGGCGATTAAGAAGGAGGGGGATTCTTATAAGCAAATTTATATATTAACCCCATTCGGGGATAATAATTAATCATTCATATTTATAAAGCTTTATAGTGAATGTTGTTCCTTTGCCGACAGTGGACTTTACATCAATACCTCCGTTATGCTTTTCTATTATGCTCTGTGCAAGTGACAGACCGATTCCGACTCCCTTTCCGTTGGAATTTGAGGATTTATAAAATCTCTCAAAAATATGCGGCAGATCCTTCTCGGAAATTCCGCATCCCGTGTCGGATACGGTTATTTGTGTATAAAGCCTGTTTTCCTCAGCGGAAAGCGTAACTCTTCCGCCACTGCCGGTATGCTCTATACAGTTTTTTATTATATTGGACAGTGCCTCGGATATCCATTTTTTATCACACTTCAATTTTATATTCTTACATTCGCCCTTGATTACATTTACACCATTCAGGTCGGCTATAATATCCGTATTCCTGATACATTCATCAAATATTCCGTCAATACTTTCATTTTCTAAATGAAATTCAATTGCATTTGAATCAAGTCTTGACAGCGTAAGAAGTGACTGAACAAGAAAGCTTATATCATTCAGTGACTGCCTTATATCATGCAGAAATTCCTTTCGCATTTTATCCGTCATATCATCGTCCTCAATCAGATTATCTACCATAATCATAGTAGAGGTCATAGGCGTCTTTATCTGATGTGATATATCGGAAATTGACTTTTTCAAATTAACCTTATCGTTAAGATTTTTTTCGGAATATTCACGCAGCATTACCGTTGTCTTATATATTTCATTTCTGAGTATTGAATTTTCATCCTCTGTATTCTTTTCGGTTTCCAGATCATACTTTCCGCTGTTTATTGCGGACAGATAATTCGTAAGCCTGACAGTTTCTTTTTTTCGTTTCCTCAGGTATATAATAAATACACAAGTAAACGCCGCCCCCGCCGCAATTATAACAGCCGCCGTCACAAACACCGCATTATAACTGCTTTGCTCGTTTTCATATACAAGCCAATCCTCCTCAGATATTCCATACATCCGCAAAAGCCTTTCTCCCGAATCGGTATTGTATTCTCCGCTGAGCACCTGAAAAATCTCTGTTTCGTCAATATCGGGGTATTTTTCGGCAACTACACCTATAATCCTCTCGATGGAACGGTTTGTGGAATTTTTGATATTGTCAATACTCAGCTTTGTCACAAGCATACCAATTACCGCAAAGGCTATTGTTATTGCGACAAATAATATAACATACAGCTTTGAACGTTTCATTATTCCTCCAGTCTGTAACCGACATTCTTAACGGTTTTTATAAGCTCCGTATCAAGCTTTTTTCTGATACGCTTTATATAAACACTCAGAGTATTGTCGTTCACATAGTTACCCGATATATCCCATATTTTTTCCAATATGCTTTCACGGCTCACGGTTTTGCCGCAATTCTGTGCAAGCATGACAAATATTCTGTATTCCAGCGATGTTAATTCAACCTGTATGCCGTTCTTTGTTACGTTTTTTGAGGAAAAGTCAACCGTTATATCGCCTATTGTCATGATATTTGAAATATCGTTTTTTCTTGTAAATCTTTTTATCCTCGCAAGAAGCTCCCTGCTTGAAAACGGCTTAGTTATATAATCCTCCGCACCAAGCTCAAAACCTTTTACTATATTATCCTCGTCATCAAGGGCGGTAAGAAATATTACCGGGGCATGGTTTATACGCTTTATTTCCTCATACAATTCAAAGCCGTTTCCGTCCGGCAGTGAAATATCTATAATTATAACATCATAATTACCGCCGGATTTTTCAAGTGCTTCACTATATGTTCCGCATATCACGACTTCACAATCATTATTATGAAGATAGTACGCAAGTCCCTTGCTAATGGTCTTATTGTCCTCAACCAGTAAAATATTCATACCGTCCCCCGATATTTTCCTTCGTCAGATATTGTCATTGCGGATAGTTTCTATAATGTTTTGCTTGTTAAGCTTCAATTTTGAAAAACAGGTTATAACAAAAACCAACACAGCAACAGCAGCGGCACTTATCAGAACCGACTGCCAGGGAATAATAAACCCGAGCGGTTTTCCCATAATATCCTCATTCCACATATTCGTAAACAGATAATGTATCACCACTGTTTCTATTATACCTGTTATTACACCTATTAGCAATGCCTTTACGGTATAAAATAAACATTCAAGTGTTATCATGCGGTTAAATTCACGCTTTGTCATACCCACGGAACGCAGCATTGCGAATTCCTTTTGCCTGAATTTCATGTTTGTTGTTACGGTATTAAAAATATTGGTAACAGCAATAAGTGAAATTACAACTATTATACCATATACCAGATACTGCACAAGTGAGGCAACAGAATTAATTTTTCTTGCTTCGTCGGAAATATTGTTGATATATATTTGCTGATCAATCTTTCCGAGACTTTGTTCGGTTTTAACCGGATCAGACGAAGATATATACATATTTGATTCAATTCTGCTTGTGTCGGGATAATTCTTCAAAAGCCATTCCTTGCTGACAATCAGACTGCCATAATACAAATCATCTCTTATTATCCAATCTTTGAATTCGGAAAGATCTGTGATTTCCCCACCTATTTCAAGACTGAGGTGCTTTTCCTTTGGAAGATATAATCCGGTTTTCTCATCATACAAATGGTATCTCATGTCCAACTTATATCCGACAGAGTCCTCCATATACTTAATTGTATGAGGTACATATTCATCTTTTTCGCCGTCTGCCAAAAGATATGCCACATTCACATTTACAAGTATAGCCTTATCTTTCATTTCATCATAACCGTACCCTAATTTTTTGAGAAGCTTTTTATAGTTCCGGTCATCAAATGCTATAAGTGTTGCACTGTCGGATATATTATCCCATCCTTCCTGGGGTTCGTCAACAAGGGTAAAACCTGTTTCTTCATCGTATACATATTCTTCCCGCGGATCAAGTCTAACAGTATTACTGTAATCTTTTATGTTTTTCGGAAGTTTATTATAGGGAACGTCATATAGGAGATAAAGCGAGGGATCATTGAATGTGTAGCTATAATCGTCTATCTCATCATATTTGGCAATATCCTCAAATACAGCCTCCTTCTCATCAAAGGACAAATATTTATCACTTCCCGCATAATCGGACAGATACAGACTTATGTTGTAATTACGACTCATTACTGTTGTATCATAAAAATACAATGCATAACTTACAAAAGAAAAAATACCAATGAATATAGATACACTCACTACTATTGAAATAACCACCGTGCGGTATTGACGCCTGCTTCTTTTCATATTTTTCCATGCAAGCTTTCCCCCCGCACCGAAAAGCTTATTTACTAACTTCGGTGTCCTGAATACATTTTTCTTATTCTTCTTTATGCGGATCTCCTTATTATTTCTGACAGCCTCTATGGGAGAAATTTTTGCAGCCCTGACAGCCGCCGAGAGAGAGGAAAGGAAAATCGTCAATGCACCGAGCAGCACTGCCGCTGCCGCTGAAATCCATGATACCGAAAGAACTATGTTTAATCCGCCGAGTATCCCATGAAGCAAATTATTTGCAATCATGACTGTAAGTGCACTTCCGCCTATACCGATTAACAAGCCTACAGATATGCCGACCGTTCCGAGAATAAATCCTTCAAAAAATATACTGTTTCTTATTTGTTTAGGAGTTGCTCCGACAGTTGACAATTTTCCGTACATAACGGTTTTCTCGGTTACGGATATGGAAAAACTGTTTTTTATTATGAATACGCTTGCCGCCATAATAAGTACAATCAAACCCACAACCACATAAAATACGGTATCCATCGTTCTATAAAATTTTGCAACGGAATCATACAGACTTTCATTAATACTTATGCCTGAAATATGAAATTCACATTCCTCTAATTTTTTCTGTGTTTCGCTTTGTCCGGATTCGTCAAACTGAAAATCGAAAATCTCACTATAAATATCTTTACTGTCTATTCCCGTAAGGTCGGATATAAATGCAATGCTGTTATCTATGCTGCCATCATGTATTTTTACCGATATGGTCTTGTAGGATCCTCCGTCAAAAACAGTCTGTATGTTATCGGACAAATCGGTATATCCGTATATATTTACGTGATATGATCCTGTATCGTAATCAGCCGTCATTTCACTATCAAGTATTCCTACAACCGTATAAGTTTTTGTAAATGACTTTACAAATTTCGTATCTTCATCAAATAAAATATAATAATCATCGAGTGAAAGCGGCATAACAGCGGTTTCCCCGTTTTCACCTATTTCCATTTCTTTATAAAATGTTCCTATATCAAGAGTCAGCTTATCGCCTAACTTATACTTCTTTGATGAATAATCAACAAAATTCCTTGAAAGAACAATCTCATCGGGTTTTTGGGGATAATGCCCCTCCTTTAAGGAAAAATCATAACATTTTTCATAGAAATTCTCACTGTATGAATTCATAAAAATATATTCCCTGAATTTTGATGAAGAATCCTTAAAAGGTGAAGCACCGATCACCTGCTCTAAATATACCTCTTCAGTGTTCCTGTTAAGCTTTATTTTTTCAATATTTTCACTTGTTGGTTTTTCCGAATACAGATATACATCAGTATTCCCGTTAGACTTAAGACACTGATTGTAGAGGGATTCGCGCAGACTCGAAACGGAATTGGCAACAATTGTAATAAGTGCCATGGAAAGAATTATTCCCACTACAGTAATAACAGTTCTGCTTTTGTTCATTCTCAGGCTTTTCAGGGTCAGCCTATGCATTATTTTCATACATTAAGCCTCCCCTACCAGCTTACCGTCCTTAATTCTGAGAATCCTGTCCGCCTCTTTGGCAATTTCCGGATTATGTGTTATCATGATTATAGTCTGCTTATAGTTTTTATTTGTCATCTTGAAAATTTTGACTATCTCATCCGCCGCACCGGTATCAAGATTTCCTGTCGGCTCGTCGGCAAGCAATATCGTCGGGTTATTTATTATCGCCCTTGCAATAGCCACCCTCTGCTGCTGACCTCCCGAAAGCTCATTCGGAAGACTGTTCCTCTTGTCGAGTATGCCCAGCCTTTCCATTACCTCCTCTATTCTGTCCTTATCGGGTTTTCTTCCGTCAAGCTCTATCGGCAGTGCGATATTCTCCTCGGATGTAAGAATAGGTATAAGATTGTAAAACTGGTATACTATGCCTATCTGTCTTCTGCGGAATATGGCAAGCTTATTATTGTCCATTGTGTTTATCTCTTTTCCGTCAATGTATATTTTGCCGCTTGTCGGTCTGTCTACACCGCCTATCATATGCATAAGCGTACTCTTGCCGCTTCCGCTCGCACCCACAACGGCGACAAACTCTCCCTTTTCCACAGAAAAGGATATATCGTCAACCGCGTTAAACTCGTCTTTTCCTTCCTTATATGTTTTTACAAGATTTTCTACTCTTAAAATTTCCATATTTACCTCCGGGATATATTTTATTTATTTTTCATACCCTAACTATACAACACATAAATGACTTTAAAGTGACTCCATAAGGAATTTTATCAAATATTATCATTTCTTATGGTTTCGATTATATTTTGTTTATGTATTTTCCTTGACGAGAAAGCTATAATAAGCAGAATTACTGCAATTACCACAGCTCCGCATACAATAATTTCCGTCCATGGAAATATAAAAGGAAATCCTTTCTCTGCTGTTCCCTCGAGTAAACCTGCATTGCGTACAATAGTATAGTAATAGTAATATATTCCTGCCGTTACAAGCAGACCTCCTATAACACCCAATATAACAGACTTTATTGTATAAAACAGACATTCGAGTACCGCCATACGGTTAAATTCCTTTTTTGTCATTCCAATCGAAAACAGCATAGCGTATTCCTTTTGTCTGAGCTTTGTATTTGTTGTTATTGTATTGAACACATTTGTAATTCCGATAAGCGAAATTATAATAATCAATCCGTATACAAAAAAACCAATAAGACCGCTTACCGCTCTGAATTGCTTTTCCTGCAATGTAAAATTATTAAGATGCACAAAGTCGCTGTAATTGTTAAGCCTTTCCTCCGTTTTATTTGTGTCATTTGAGAAAAGCAGCATTGAATTTTCTGTCCGAGTAAATTTGCTGTAATTATTTTTATACCATTCCATACTTACTATGAATATACCGTTTGTGGAAACAGAATCCGAAAATAATGTATCGTCAAAAATTGAATAATCATTTACAACTCCGCCTATTTCAATCGTAAGCTGTGTATTTTCCGGTGTACCGTCCGATTTCCATTCGTCTGTGTCGCTTGTGTACATATTTACATCATAGCCGACAGGCTCCTTCATCAGTTCAGTGCTTTCTATCTGAACATGCTCCTCATCCTCCCCGATATAAACCTCATTGCTGTTCACCAATATAGCCTTATCCTTCATTTCATTATAGTTATAACCAAGCCTGTCAAGTATAAGATTATAGGTATGGTCATCATAAGCAATAATATTCGTATTGATCTCACTTACTCCGTCATACTTCGGTCTTTTGTCACTTATGTCTGAACCGGCATTTCCGCCTTCACGATAGGGAGTCATATATACAAATGTAGTTTGTATATTATCCCCCTTGCAGCTTTCGGGAATTTTATCGGAAGGAATATCAAAGTAATAATCATTGTTTTCGAACATATAAACATAATCGGCTGTTTCGTCATAATCAGCAACATTCATAAAAAATTCGTTTTTATCATCAAGTGTCATATTTTTATCCGAATCACCCACAGAATTTTCTATCCATATCTCCATATTTGATTTTTGCCTTGATAAATCAATATTAAGAGAAATCAGTGTATAATTAATAAATGAAAACGTACTTATGAATATCAAAATACTTACAAATATGGACATAACAATGGTATGGTACTGTTTCTTATTCCTTTTCATATTCTTGTATGCAAGCTTTCCGCCTGCTCCGAATATTTTATACACCCACTTAGGCATTTTCAGGACTTTTTTATCTGTACTTATAATCTTATTCTGTCTTATCGCTTCAATGGGAGTGACCTTTGATGCCCTTATTGATGCCGTAAGTGCAGACAGGAATATTGTAATAATGCCCAATAGAACGGCACATATCAGGCTTATCCATGAAATGCCGAACACTATATCTATCCTGCTGATAATATCCGAAAGTATTGCCTCCGACAGATTCAGAACGGCTGCCGTTCCGCCGATACCGATAAACAGACCTATCGGTATACCAATGATGCCTAAAATAAAAGCCTCGAAAAATACACTGTTTCTTATTTGCTTTGCAGAAGCTCCTATACCCGAAATTCTTCCGTACATGATAAGCTTTTCCGTAACCGAAATCGAAAAGCTGTTTTTTATTATAAACACGCTTGCAGCCATTATAATTATAATTATCACAAGTCCGACATAAAACGTAATATTTTCGGATAATTCACTGTATTCATATAAATAAAGATTAATCCGGCAAGAATAAACATCCATTCCCGTTCCGTTCAATTCGGTTGTTTCCCAATCCAGATATCCTGTCTGTGAAAAATCCCCGAGATTATTTCTGTCTATTTTTAAATAATCCGAAACAAACTGTATACTGTTTTCCTTGCTTCTGTTCTTTATTAAAACATACAAATCATTGGAGGAATGCTCTTTGTCATACACTGTTTTTACATGGTCGGAAAAATCCGTGTATGTATATACATTTACATAATTATTATATGAGGCATTTTCATCATCCTCCTGTATTTCACGTGCAAGTATACCGGATACGGTATACGTTTTTGTAAAGCAATACCTATAATTCTTATTCATATCTGTATTTTCCGGACCATTATACAAACAAATTTCCCATGGCTCACCCGTATCATCAGTCCCTGTTTCGGATAAATAACCAAGCTCAAGAGTTATTTTATCCCCTGCCTTGTATTTCTTTTCGGAATAATTCACAAAATTCTGAGAGAGAACAATCTCGTCGGGATTTTGAGGAAAATGTCCCTCCTCAAGGGCAAAATCAAAGCATTTTTCAAATGCATTTTTACTGTATGCATCTATTACTATTCTGTTTCTGAAATTTGATATAGAATCTTCAAACTTAGCTACTCCTATGCTCTGCTTCAGATATACGCTATCAACCTTCCTGTTTGCTTCAAGCTTTTTTACATCGTCATCAGTAAATTCACCGTTAAAATTTACATCATAATCGCCGTACTGCCTTTGAAAATAATTTTCCTCTGTTCTTTTTGCACTCTCGGCAAAATTTGCCGCAATCGTTATCAATGCCATAGCGAGAATTATTCCTATCAAGGTAACAATACTCCTGCTTTTGTTCATTTTCATGCTCCTGAGTGTAAGTCTGTGCATTATACCCATTATTATGCTTCTCCTATTCTTTTATATATTATCATTTCTTATGGTTTCTACTATGTTCTGATTATGTATTCGTCTTACAGAGGCTGCGGATATAAGTATAACCAAAGCAATTACTGTCACTATACTTATCAGTACGGCTGCCTGCGGAAACATAAATTCAAGCTCTTTACCCGAACTTTCCGCATCCCATGTGCTCAGATAACAGAAATGTATGATTATTGTACCGACAAGACCTGTGGGTATTCCTATAAGCAGTGCTCTTGCCGTATAAAACATACATTCAAGCACTGTCATACGATTGAATTCACGCTTTGTCATTCCGACAGAACACAGCATGGCATATTCCTTTTGCCTAAGCTTTGTATTGGTATTTATCGTATTGAATATATTTGTAATTCCAATAAGGAATATTGTACCTATAAAGCTGTACGCAAGAATCCGCACAAGCAGGAATACCGAATTCATCTGTTTCTCCGCCGCATAGTAATTTTCAACGTCAAGGTAATCATCGGAAATATTTATGCTTTGTTCTGTTTTATCCGGGTCTTCGGACAGCATACACATATAGTTATCCACACTATTTCCGTTATAGCAGTTATCCTTGTCAAAAAAATTCTTCCTGAACCATTCTATACTTACTATAAAGCTTCCGTATGCAAACTCCCCTGTCCCATTGGAACCTTCCGCAAAAACCGTATCATCAAAAACCGAGGTATCGGTTATCTCACCGCCTATCTCGAGAGTAATCTCCCTGCCCTGAGGCGGGATGTCAGTTTCCTCGTTATTATTGTAATGCATATTGACTTTATAGCCAATAGGGTCGGCAATAATTCTGTCCGTTTTATATGTCTTCCATCCTGACGGACTTGTTTCGTCATACTTATAGGCTTTATTAATGTTTACAATAACAGCTTTATCCTTCATATCATCATAGCTGTAACCAAGTCTGTCAAGTATTTTATTGTATGTATTATCATCATAGGCAACTATATAAGCAGGGACATCGTGAACTGTGTTTTCCGAAATATCCTCATCCCCAAAAAGGCTCCATCTGTCGGCATCCGACAAATCTTTGGGTATTTTATCAACAGGAAGATTAAAATAATATTGATAGCCCTCAAATTTATAAAAATATTCCTTGATTCCTTCAGAATCAGCAATATCAAGAAAAATTTCCTCTTCTTCGTCCAATGTAAGATTATCGGGAGAACCTGTTCCGAATCTTCTTATTCTTGCAGACATATTATAATTATGACTTTCATACATATTATTATTTTTGTATACCGTGTAATCCGCAAATGAAGATACCGCTATAAATGCGGATATGCTTACAACTATTGATATGACTACAGTACGGTATGACTTACTGCTCCTTTTCATATTTTTCCACGCAATTTTACCTCCTGCTCCGAACAATTTCCCTACCCATGACGGGGAACCGAATGAATTTTTCTCTTTCTTTCCTATGCGTATATCCTTATTGCTCCTTATCGCTTCAATCGGAGAAATACGATATGCCCTGACGGCGGCAAAAAGAGATGAAAAGAATATCGTAAGCGAACCGAGTATAACAGCCAAAAATACCGAAAACCACGAAATGTCTGAAATAAGCTCCGCACCGCCAAGAAAATCGGACAGTAATCCCGATGACAGCTTAAGAACAAATGATGTTCCCGCTATACCGATAAAAAGTCCGACAGGTATACCTGCGATTCCGAGAATAACAGCCTCTGAAAATACACTGTTTCTTATCTGCCTCGGTGTTGCACCAATTCCCGAAATTTTTCCGTAAAGCACAGTCTTTTCCGTGAGCGAAATAAGAAAACCGTTTTTGATTATGAATATGCCTGATATCATTATGAGTATAATAAGCACCATACCGACATAAAATATCAGACTTTGCAGCATGGAGATATTATTATAAAGGTCGCCGTTTATCTGTGCATATAATATATGGAATTCACTTTGTGATAGTTTCCCGTAAAATTCTTCATCGCTGATAACATCAGAATTATTTCTCTCAAATTCAAGTAAATCAAGATCCAGAAGCTCAGCCATAAATTCCTGCGAACTTTTTCTGCCGCCATCAACGAGCTTTATAAATACGTTGTTGGTATAATTTTCGATATCATCATATGCAGTCTGAATTTTGTCCGTAAAATCGGTATATGTATATACATTGACTGCTGAATGTTTGTAGACGAGCGGTTCCCTGTTAAGTATTCCACACACCTTATAGCTTTTTGTAAATACGGGTACAAATTCCCCTTCATCATTATCGGCATCAGCCATACTCTCCTCATAATCGCTTGCCTGTTCATCAACATGGCTGTCATCCGCTTTTCCTACACTAAGTGTTATCGTATCACCGACTTTATACTTTTTATTTGAATAATTTACAAATTCCTCGGTCAATACGACCTCATCGGAATTTTTCGGATATCTGCCGCTTGAAAGCGAACTGTCAAAGACTTTGCCAAAAGCATTTTCACTGAATGCTGTTATAATTACCCTATCCCTGAGTCCGGATTTTGAATCCTCAAACAGTGCCTCTCCTATATCCTGATTTAAATATACACTGCTTACATTCCTGTTAGCCTGAAGCTTTTTTACATTTTCGGCAGTCATCTTTCCTGTAAAGGATATGTCATAATTACCGTAATGCTTTTCATAATAATTTTCCTCGGTAGCCTTCAGACTTACCATACTGTTTGCGACAATCGTTATAAGTGCCATAGACAGTATTATTCCCACAACGGAAGCAAATGTACGGCTTTTGTTCATTAAAATATTTCTTAATGCAAGTTTATATGTTATGCTCATTGTTATCCTCCTTTTCTTGCAGCCTCAGTCCAGTGAAAATTGCATAATTTCTATATTACCGTTTAAAACAGCCTGTCCTCAACGTATATTATAAAGTACATAAATGACTTTTAAGTGACTGTATATTCTTTTTATTTCATGTCAAAACTGTTGATAACGTAATCTTGTAGCCGTAACTCACATAGCCTGCTTGTCCCGAAAATCAGATTACCCACTGTCGGTGAATATCCTTAATTCTCTGACACCGAACAGGCAATACTGCGCACGTTCTCTCAGCTTGGCAAAAGCCGATTTTTAATCAAAATATCATAATCTTAATTATATCTTCTTTTAATTTTAAACATCATCAAAATCATAAAAAATTTTTATAAAATAATATTTTATTCCAAGTGTTGACAAAAGTGAAAAAGTGTGGTACTATGATAATGCCACGCAGCTGAATATTGTAAATCTGAATGTATCATATTAAAATTGGAAAAAATGCATCCTCTCTTTTCTTATTCATTTGGATTTGAGATAGTTGTGTGGCAGCAATATAGGAGATGCGTTTTTCGGTACGCGGCCTTTGGCTGCGTACTTTTTAATTATGCGGAAATACGGAAAAAATAAAAGCTATTTCAGGAATAATTATTAATTTCTATAAATTATTTGTTACCGGAATATTTTATATTGTATTATTTAACAAAATATGATACAATTGTTAATAAGGTCAGGCATTTTTCTACAATGCGTTTGTCATGACAGGTGGGTCTGTTTTTGTATTATATTCGTTTTTCGCCGTCCGTATCTGTTCTCACATTAAAAGGTCTATATGGTTATATTTTTATTGGGGGAGATATATATGAAAAAAGAAAAAGTAGTTGCTTTGATAACAGCGATTCTTATGACTGCCGTAATATCCGCAGGATGTGCCGGTAACAATTCGGAGGATTCCCAAAACAGTTCCGACAATACCGAAACCCTGCAAAGTACATACGATTACTCTCAGGACGATACCACGGCAAGCGATGACGATAACAGTGCGGACAGTTCTGTCGGCAATGAAAACACTCCGGAAAGCTCCGGCACAAAAGAAACCGATAATTCCGACGGCGATAATAGCAGCAGCTCATCAACGGAAAACGAAAACGATACCGGAAATATTAATAACACACAACAGTCGTCTGATTCTGAAACCTCACAACAATCTTCACAGGGAAACGGTACACAACAAAGCCCTCAGACGCCCTTAAACCAACAACAGACAAACTCCGGACAGACAAATTCTACATCTTCAGGGCATTCTCCATCTTCGCCACAATCTCCGGATAAACCTTCATCACAATCTACAGGTCGAACCTCATCCGGTAATTCAAACGGAACATCCGGAGGCTCCGCTCCGCAAACAAACGAGCCTTCTCCCACACAACCGACTGATTCTCATAATAATCAACCATCCCCTACGGTTGATCCCAAAACAGAGGCTGAAGAAATTTATCTGAGTTCAAATTCCGTAAAACTTAAAATGGGAGAAACGATAAACCTCAATACTACGGTTCTGCCCAAAAACGCCGCCGACAGGTCGTACAGCTATTATATTGATAATGCGAGCGTTATTGAATATTCAAACGGAATACTCAAAGGAAAAAATCCCGGAAGTGCCACAATCTCGTTTAAAACCGTTAACGGTGTAACCTCAAGCTGTAAGGTCGAGGTATATGGTGTTCCGTCCTCGGTTAAACTGAATAAAACCAGCATAAAACTTGATGAAGGGGATTCCTACACACTTTCAGCGAAAACCAATATAGGAAACTATGGTATCTCTTATGAATGGAGCAGCACCAATCCTAACGTAGTTTCTGTTGAAAGTACTGATTATTCCACCGCCGTTATCACAGCAAAAACTCCCGGCACGGCAGTTGTTACCGCTGAAACCGCCAACGGTGTATCTTCGGTATGCAGGATTACAGTCAATCCGATAAAAAATGAGCAGTCTGATGATTACGAGCAGTATGAAGATGAAGTGATAAGGCTCGTTAATAAGGAAAGAACAGCAAGGGGTCTTCCAAAGCTTAAAAAGAGAAATGATCTGGTTCCGCTTGCAAACACAAGAGCAAAAGAGATCGTCAGCAAATTTGACCATATAAGACCGGACGGAAGAAACAGCTTTACCATATTGAGCGATAATAATATACAATACAGCTCTGTCGGAGAAAATATCGCCTATGGTCAGGATACACCCGAATATGCAATGAAATGCTGGATGGATTCAAAAGGACACAGGGAAAATATACTCTCAACGAAATTCAACGGCATTGGTGTGGGATGTTACGAACATAACGGTACTTTATACTGGGTGCAGTTATTTATTCACGAATAAAAGCAATGAATAATCCGTAAATCTACAGAATATTTTAAATAACGGCACTAATTTGTGCAATATGTCAAAAAAATCCGTAAAGATTATTGCATTTTTCATCTATACTTTATATAAAAATAGTAGTATAATATAAGCGGTTTAGTGACCATATGTTTTAAAACTGTCTAAATCAATTTCCCGAAAGGAGCGGACATAATGGATGTAATCGCAACAAGAAAAGAAAAAGTAATTTATAGGGACGGGGATATTGTAATCAAGGAATTTTCCGAAAAATTCCCCAAGTCCGATATTCTTAACGAAGCCCTCAATCATGCAAGGGTTGAGGAAACGGGTCTTCCTATCCCGGCACTCAGAGCAGTATCGGTCGTCAACGGTAAATGGGCAATATCAATGGATTATATCGAGGGAAAAACGCTTGAGCAGATAATGCAGGAAAATCCCGATAACATTGAAAAATATATGAATGATTTTGTAAATCTTCAGTTGAAAGTACAGAGCTATAAGGCTCCTCTTCTAAATAAGCTTAAGGATAAGATGAACAGAAAGATATCATCTCTCGGCGGTCAGGTTGATGCCACTATCAGATATGAGCTCCACACCCGCCTTGACAGTATGCCTAACCACGATAAGCTCTGCCACGGCGATTTTAACCCGTCCAACATAATTATCGACAATGACGGTAACCCCCACATAATCGACTGGTCACACGCAACACAGGGCAATGCTTCCGCTGACGCTGCGAGAACATATCTTCTGTTTGCTCTCAGACACAAGGAGCTTGCGGATATGTATCTCGATACCTTCTGCCGCAAGAGTGATACGGCAAAGCAGTATGTTCAGCAGTGGCTCCCGATTGTTGCAGCCTCACAGCTTGTTAAGAGAATATCCGGAGAGGACGCATTCCTTAAGAGTTGGGTAGATGTTGTTGATTATCAGTAAGTACAGCAGAAAATATCCCAAGTAAAAATTCCCGCACAGGCGGGAATTTTTTTGTCCTTATTTATTATGAAGCTGTACTTTTAATGGTATTGAACTGGCTGTCATAAAGCTTACGGTAAAATCCATCCTTTTCCATAAGCTCGCTATGTTTTCCCTGTTCGATTATATTGCCGTCTTTCATAACAAGAATAAGGTCAGCCTCTTTAATGGTAGACAGACGGTGTGCAACAATAAAGCTTGTTCTGCCCTTCATCATATTATTGAATGCCTGCTGTATCTTAATCTCCGTTCGTGTATCTATTGAGCTTGTCGCCTCGTCAAGTATAAGCATACGCGGTCTGCAAAGCATTACCCTTGCTATGCATATAAGCTGCCTTTGACCCTGTGAAAGGTTTGTTCCCTCCTCGGATATTACGGTATCATAGCCGTTGGGGAGCCGCTCTATAAAGCTGTCGATAAATGCCTTTTTGGCAGCTTCCTTTATCTCCTCAATGCCTGCTTCCGGTTTTCCGTATGCAATATTTTCACGGACTGTTGCATTATACAGCCTGTTTTCCTGCAAAACCATTCCATAATTCTTTCTCAGTGAGCTTCGGGTTATTTCATATATACTCTTTCCGTCAACCATAATTGAGCCGCTGTCTATATCATAAAACCGCATAAGAAGATTTATAAGTGTTGTTTTTCCGCAGCCTGTGGGTCCTACTATTGCTATCCTCTGACCCGGCTTTACATGAAGATTGAAATTCCTGATAAGCGGTTTTTCCGGCGTATATGAAAAACTTACGTCCTCAATATCAATTTTTCCCCTGCAATCCTCAAGAACAACCGCACACTCGGGGTCGGGGGACTGATCCTGCTCGTCAAGAAGTGAAAATATCCTGTCTGCACCTGCAAGTGCGGACTGAAGCTGAGATGTAACCCCCGTAACCTCGTTAAACGGCTTTGTATATTGATTTGCATAGGTGATAAATGCGGCTATCTGACCTACGGAAAGTACACCGTATATTGCACTGATTGAGCCTGTTATGCACACAGCCGCCGTCACAAGACCGTTGACAAAGCGTGTCGAGGGATTTGCAAGCGATGAATAAAACTGCGACTGCTGTCCGCATATTCTCAATTCCTCGTTGATTTTTTCAAATTGCTCAATTGAGCGTTCTTCATACCCGAAAGCCTTGACAACTCCCTGACCCCCGATATATTCCTCAACATAGGAACTGATTTTTCCCTGTGTTACCGACTGCTTCCTGAAATATTTCTGAGAAAGTCTTGTTATGAATGCGGCAACAAATATCGAAAGAGGTGTTATCACCACCACAACAAGTGCAATAAACGGATTCAGCATAAGCATAAATATCAGTGTGCATATTATCATAACTATACCCGAAAAAAGCTGTGTTATTCCCTGCAAAAGACCATCGCCCACGCTGTCGGCATCATTTATAATTCTGCTCAGGAGATCTCCGTGGGGGTGTCCGTCTATATATTTAAGCGGAACGGTATTGAATTTTTTATAAATATCCCGTCTTAGATCCCTTATTGTAAAATATGCAACACTGTTTGTGTAAAGGCTCATTATCCACTGACATACGGATGATGCTATAACCGTTACACCCACTAAAAACAGAAGATTTATTATTTCCCCGAAATTGACATTTCCCTTTCCTATCGCATTATCTATAGCATAGCCTACAAGAACAGGGGCGGTAAGGTTCAATACAACATACAAAACTGCAAATATAAGAGCAGAAATTATTTTTCCTCTGTACGGTGCAGTGTAGCCGAGTATCCTTGAAACTGTGCGTTTTGTATCATTTTTCTTTGCAGTCTTTTTTGACATCAGATACCGACCTCCTCTTTTTCAAGCTGTGACATACATATCTCACGGTAAACCTCACAATTTTTAACGAGCTCGTCATGCCTGCCCTGACCTACAAGCATACCGTTGTCGAGCACAAGTATTATATCGCAATATCTTACGCTGCTCACCCTTTGGGAAACCGTAAATATTGTCATATTTCCCTCTAAATTACCAAGCTCCCTTCTAAGTGCGGCGTCTGTTGCAAAATCAAGCGCGCTTGAGCTGTCGTCAAGTATAAGTATATCGGGTTTACCGACCAATGCTCTTGCAATGGTAAGTCTTTGCCGCTGTCCTCCGGAAAGATTACTGCCGCCGGCGGACAGCTGTTTTTTCGTCTTTTCGGGGAATTTACTTACAAATTCATATGCCTGTGCAATTTTCAATGCTCTCTCTATTTCATCATCCGTGACATTTTTATTCGCCCACAGCATATTTTCTTTTATCGTTCCCGAAAATAATTCCGCCTTTTGCGGTACTATACCCATACTGCCACGAAGCTGTCCGAACGGATATTTCTTCACATTATTGCCGAAAACATACACATCCCCCTCATTAGCATCATAAAATCTCGGAATAAGATTTACAAGCGTGGATTTTCCCGAGCCTGTTCCGCCTATTATACCTACCGTCATTCCCCTTTTTATACTGAAACTTATATTTTTCAGTGCATAGCCGTTTTCAAGATAACCGAAGGAAACATCCCTGAATTCAACCGCCGGAGCATTTTTATCAATATCTATATCCGACGCATTTTTTTCCGTTACGCCCGGTTTCGTATCAAATACCTCATTTATTCTTGAAGCGGAGGCTGCCGCCTTTGTAAAAATAACAACAAGATTTGATAATACTATCATAGCAAGCAATATCTGCGTCATATAGTTTACAAGGGCTATTATCTGTCCTGTTTGCAGTTCTCCGATGTTCACGCTTACAGAGCCGAACCATACTATCAATATAATTGCTCCCTGTGCAATTATATAGGTAAGGGGATTGAGAAGTGCTGAGATTTTTCCCGCTCTTACGGATATATCGGCAAGCTCTGCATTGCTTTTATTAAATCTGTCCTCCTCATATTCCTGCTTATCGAATGCACGCACTACCCTGTTGCCGGACAGATTCTCTCTTGAAATCAGTGATGCCCTGTCAAGCTTTTTCTGCATTGCCTTGAAATACGGCACGGATTTATTCATAACAATATAGAGAACGACAGCGATAAGTGCCGATGCGGCAAAAAATATAAGTGACAGCTTAAGGTCTATCATCATTGCCATTACGAGTGCTCCTATCACAAGAAAAGGAGCCCTTACAACAAGTCTTATCAGCATTGCAACCGCAAGCTGCATCTGGTTTACATCGTTGGTAATTCTGGTTATAAGCGACGGTGTTCCGATTTTGTCAAGTTCAGCATGAGAAAGGCTGTTTATATGCCTGAACATACCGTTTCTAAGCTTTGTTCCGAAGCCCTGAGAGGCGATTGAGGCGAATTTCTGACACACAAGGGCAAATCCAAGCCCCAGCGCTCCCATAAGCACCATAAGTCCGCCCCTTGAAAGGACATAGCCTACATCGCCGTTTTTAACGCCTGTGTCTATTATATCCGCTGTTATAAGCGGTATGATAAGCTCGAGTATTGCCTCCGTCAGCTTACACAGAGGGCCGATTATAAGCTGAAGCTTATAATCTTTTAGAAATCTTCTGAGTTTAAACATTTCCATCCTGCTTCCCTATTAATGGTATCTTAATTTTATAATAAAGACAGTATTAAGTCAAGTTTTCTGCTTTGCCTTATTCCGTCCGTACCTGATGCTTGATTCGAGGTGAACTATGTATGCAAAAGCGTTTATTCCTTAAAAACGGGGCTATCATGGCAGGTTCTGCATTGATTATAAGAAGTCTTGGTATGGTATTCCGTGTTTATCTTGCTGACTGCATAGGCTCGGAGGGACTCGGTATATATCAGCTTATTCTTACCGCCTATGCCTTTTTCGCTATGATATGTACATCGGGTCTTACTATAACCGTAACAAGGCTTGCCGGAGATTACATCGCTGAAGGACGCCCCGAAAAAGCCGGATATGTTACCGAAAAGTGTCTTATTTTTTCCATTATTTTCAGCTCGGCACTCGGTCTTGTTCTTTTCCTTTCCGCTGATAAGATAGGTACGGACTTTCTGCATGATGAAAGGACTGTACTGTCCCTCAAAGTACTCGCACCGAGTCTGCCGTTTATGGCTTTCTCCGCAGTTCTCAGGGGATATTTTTCCGCAAAAAGGAAAATGCTCCGCACGGCAGGCGAACAGCTTCTTGAGCAGACTGTGGAAATTGCCGTTTGTGTGGGTATCTTTACCTTCTTTTCACCCAAAAACATGGAATATGCCTGCTGTTCGGTTTCCCTCGGTACGACCTGTGCGGAGATTCTTTCTTTTGTTTATTCCTTTATCCTATACGCATTCGACAAAAAGCGTCTGAACCGAAAAAGCGTAAAGGTAGAAAGACTTTTTGCCTGTGCATTGCCTATCGCTCTTCCCTGTATGGCAAGTTCTGGACTTCGCAGCGGTCTTTCGGCTATAGAAAATATCCTTATTCCCTCGGGACTTATGAAATACGGCGCAGACAGCAGCACCGCTCTTTCCGAATACGGTATAATAAGCGGTATGGCAATGACAATAATCGTATTTCCGTCGGTATTTATATTGCCCTTTGCCTCCCTTATTATTCCCGAAATGTCACAGGCAAGCATATTGCATCATAATAACGGAATCAAGCATATGGCGGAAAGAATGTTTTCCGCAACTCTCAAATATTCCCTGCCCATCATGTTTATGTTTATATTCTTTGCGGACGATATCGGAAGGGCGGTTTATAATTCGGAAAAAGCAGGCTTTTACATTGCCGCCCTTGCCCCTGTTGTTCCTCTTATGTATCTTGATTCAAGCGTTGACGGTATGCTTAAAGGGCTTAACGAGCAGACAAGCTATCTTATATGCAATGTTATCGACTCAATTATAAGGGTAATACTGACATACTTACTTTTGCCTGTTTTAGGTGCAATGGGAGTGGTTATCGTTATAATATTCAGTGAGCTTCTCAATACTTCTCTCAGTCTTATAAGGCTTATGCAGGTTACACACCTGCGACTGAAAGTATTTGATTCGGTTATCCGACCGATAATATGTATTCTTATTCCGTGTCTGCTTATTCCCTTTATTCCGAAAACAGGAACAGATCAAATCGATGTCTGTATAAGTCTTATTCTTTGCATAGGCTTCTACCTTTTCGGTATGTTTATTTCCGCCCCAAAAGACTGCATATATAATAAAAAAATAAAGGAAAGGTCTGCGGCATAGCTTTGTCGCATGACCTTCCGATTTTGTTTTAATTATCAATAATAAATCCATAGAAATATATGAATATTGCTTGTTTTCTAAGTGTTGATATGATATCATGGGTAAGCATTGGTTTTAACAATATTAATAAATTATATTTTCAGGAGGTACAATATGGAGTCGGATTGTGGCTTTACTAAAGGAAATAATTGGTTTCGGTACAGAGCCGCCGCAATTATCGTGGAGGACGGGTGTGTTCTGCTTGTCGGAAATGAAAAAGAAAACTACCTTTATTCTGTCGGCGGCGGTGTACATATGAATGAAACAGCTCAGGAGGCTGTCATCAGGGAATGTTTTGAGGAAACAGGTGTTTATTTTGAAATTGACAGGTTAGCGGTGATACATGAAAATTTTTGGATCGGTAAAGGAGCATATGATAAAGGGCTGAACTGTCACGAAATTTCTCTATATTTTCTTATGAAGCCGAGAGGTACAAAACAGCTTAACAGCAATAGCTATACACGATTCAATGATAGGGAAAATATGAATTGGATACCGATAGAGGATTTGGATAAATACAAATACTACCCCGATTTTCTGAAAAATTATCTCAGCAGTAACCATACGGAGGTAATTCATATAGTGACGGATGAAAGAAAAAATAACCGATCAAGTGTAAACTGACCGGTTATTTTTCTTTGTTTTAAATAACATTCATGGACGACCGTATAGTTGTTTGTAATATTATTACAATATTTCAGAATAACCACAAAAGAAAATAACCGCCCAGCACCTAATTGAACGGTTATTTTTCTTTGTTTAAATAACATTCAAGGGAGCGACCGTCTATCGGTATGCTCTATACTTATATTATACATTTCATTTAAAAATATGTCAATGATTTTATGTCGGAATTTGACAAAACAACAAAACTTTGATATA
>CANPXK010000037.1 GCA_947585965.1 uncultured Clostridia bacterium | reverse complement strand
GTTATTTTTGATGGCAATTTGGAAGAAATCAACCACCGTCTTACGGCATTGCAGGAAGAACTTCTTCGCCTTGCCAACGAAAGAAAATCCTACAGTACTGTTGACGATGAGATAGATGCTCTGCGTGAACAGAGGGAAAAGTGTATGAAAGAAAGTGCCGCTGCACAGAGCATTAAATAGCGAATTGAATGTGTGAGAGATTTTTTGAAAAGCCACAGTGAAGAGCCGGAAGACTATGACGAGAACCTCACAAGACTGCTGATTGAAAGCATAACCGTTTATGACGACAGGCTGATTGTTGAATTCAAATCGGGTACACAGGTGGAAATCAAAAGAAAATAGACTGAACAACGGGAATCAAACTTTCATGCAGAGAGTCCGATTCCCGTCTTTTTTATTTTCTGCTTTCCGTTGAATTTCAATAAACTTTATGGTATGATTGAAATAGATTAGAAGAAGGAAGTGGGTTTTATGGGATTGTTTCTTAATCCGGATATTGAGTTGTTTTCAATGTCCGTTGCATCGGATATTTATGTGGATAAGACAGGACTTATCGATTTTGTTAATCACTTCATAGGAAAAGAAAGACCGTATTTAGCGTCCAGCAGACCGAGAAGATTTGGCAAAACAATGGCTGCTAAAATGTTAGCTTCCTATTATAATCAAGCCTATCATTCAAAAAACCTTTTCAACGGATTAAACATTTCAGATTCAAGTTCCTTTGAAAAATATCTGAATAAATTTGATGTTATTTTCATGGACTTGCGTTGGATGTACGGAGATGCATTGGCGAAGAAAAAAGTTAAAAAAGAAATAGAAATCATACCACATATACAAAGTCTTGTGATTGATGAATTGAGAAATGAGTTTGCGGACTATGTGGCAGATGATGATGTTTCTTTGCCGACGGTTCTTGCAAGAATCAATGACCAAACCAAGCGGAAGTTTGTTATTATTATTGATGAATGGGACTGTATTTTCCGTGAGGATAAAAATAATCAAGCATTGCAGGAAGAGTATATCGACCTGCTCCGTGGATTGTTTAAGGGAGCAATAGCTGATAGATTTGTTGCTCTTGCATACATTACAGGCATACTCCCGATCAAGAAATATGGCACACAGTCTGCACTGAATAATTTCCGTGAGTTTACAATGTTAGACCCACTTGGAATGGCAGAATATGTGGGTTTTACGGAAGAGGAAGTAATGCATTTGTGTGATGAACACAAAATGTCTTTTTCTGATATGAAACACTGGTATGACGGATATTCATTTGACGAGATAGGGCATATTTACTGTCCTAATTCAGTGATAGAGGCATTAAACAATCGGAAAATCAGGAACTACTGGACTAAAACGGAAACCTATGAGCTGCTGATGTCATATATCGCAATGAATTTTGACGGTCTTAAACAAAAAATAGTGGATATGTTAGCCGGAGGAAGATGTAAAATAGACACGGATACATTTCAAAATGATATGACATCTTTTAAGAGTGCCGATGACATTATAACTCTGTTAATCCATCTCGGATATTTGGCTTATGATATTGAAAAAGAAGAAGCATACATTCCAAACAGTGAGGTTCATTCCGAAATGGTCAGAGCAGTCAAAGCAGACGGTTGGGACGAAGTTTACAAAGCCATCACAGATTCAGAAAAGCTGCTGAAAGCGACATGGGCAATGGAAGAAGATAAGGTTGCCAAAATGATACACGATGTTCATACAGCCAATTCATCGAGCCTTGTCTATAACAACGAAGTTTCCCTTTCGAGTATCATCATGCTTGCCTACTACAGTGCTGCCAAGGATTATACGGTCATCAGGGAAATGCCGACAGGTGAAGGCTTTGCAGACATGGTATTTATCCCGAAAAGGTCAGCCAATGTTCCTGCAATGATAATCGAATTGAAGTGGGATAAAAGTGCCGAAGGAGCGATAAGTCAGATAAAAGATAAGGGGTATGTTGATGCATTGAAAGAGTACACAGGCAATTTACTATTGGTGGGTATCAGCTACGATAAAAAGACAAGAGTGCATCAGTGCAGGATTGAAAAGTACGAAATGAAATAACAGCCAAGACCCGCTTATCACCACTCGGAGCCGGTGGGAATGATAAGCGGGTCGATATGTTTCTGTGAACAGGCAAAATAAAAATGTGAAATGACAGACTTTTTGCCCTTTCGAGCCATGTGGAGACGGTGGTATTGATGTCAAGGGTTAAGGACTAAATGCTGAGAAAGTACTGTATTTACGGGTTTTTCTGGAATTAAGTAGTCAGCGCCGGAGGCAGATTTGACCATTAAAATCGCTCTGTCAGAATATATCAAGGGAATTGGTTGGAGGGTCGAGTAGGTTATTTAGAGCCTGCTGACACTAACTAAATGCAAAAAATGTATTATTATTATAATAAATACATGAAAATTACTAAAAAACAATTTCAAAAAATCGAAAAATACTTTCCTGTTCAGAGAGGAAACGTAAAAATTAATAACTACGATTTTGTTAACGCAATACTGTATATAGCCGAAAATGGGTGCAAATGGAGGGCACTGCCAAAGGAATACGGCAACTGGAATAGTATATACAAGCGTTTTAATCGATGGGTAAATAACGGTGTAATACAGAGAATTTTCGCAGCTTTGCAGCAGGAAAAAATCATATCAATCAAGGTTGAGGTATTGGCGTTAGACAGTACCTCTTGTAAAGTACACTCGGATGGACACGGTTGTTTAAAAAACACGACGTTCCGGAAGGTCGATCTTCAATCGAAAAAATATGAAATGAGTATCAAGGTATACCCTACTTGATGGATGAGGCATATGAAGAGGATAAAACACGTAATCTTGCCGGTAATTACGGACATGAACCTGTTGTTCCACCAAAGAAAAACCGCTCAGATCCTTGGGAATATGATGTTGAACTTTATAAACGAAGAAACATTATAGAGAGGTTATTTCGATGGCTCAAAGAGTTCCGGAAAGTCTTTACCAGATATGATAAACTTGATTCCGTGTATTTATCTTTTATTCGATTTGCTTGCATAAATGGTCTAATTAGTGTCAACACGCTCTAAAAGGAACTTTTAACCGTTATCGTTTTAATACTGTATCCGTCCCTACTGTTCGTATGTTATTCTTACGCACGGAATATTGACATTATCGCATCGACAAATTATAATGTATTTTAGTATGGTACAGATGTGCAGCAGGTTAGCTGCAATATTGATGTATATCACAAGTTACGGAAAACTCAGCGTTTTGGTGATTTCGTAATTGGCCGAAATATTAAAATTTTTTGATATTCCGATCTTACCGAAAATGAAACTTCCGATTACGGCGAAAATATTGCAGGAACTAAAAATTTAAAAAAATACGAGAGGAGTTTTGTACATGAATGAAAAAAAGTATCCGCTTTCAAAAGCAGAATACGGTGTATATTTAGGTCATATTTCCGATCGGCAGGGTACGGCGTATAATGTACCGTTTACGCTGAAATTTCGTAAACCGTTTGATATTCCCGCACTCAAAAGTGCAGTTGAAACGGTAATATCCAATCACCCGAATTTGAACAGCAGATTTGCGGCGGATAAAAAAAGGCGTGATTTGCAGAGAACTTTTAGAGGAACCGATTGAAGTTAAGGTTATCACTTCGGACGAAACGGACGTTATATCGTATGTTAAGCCGTTTGATCTTGAAACAGGTCCGTGTGTGAGAGCGTATATTTTTGATCGTACGGATAGTGTTGAACTGCTTATAGACGTACATAATATAGTTTTTGACAGCGTAAGCGAGGAAATTTTTGTGCGTGAGCTGGACGCAGTGTTTAACGGAGGTGTTTTGGTATCGGAAGAGTATAATGCATACGATTTTGCTGCCGATGAAAAGGTGCGGGAAAATTCGCCCGAATTTGAAGAGGGACGTAAATATTACGAGAATTTGCTGAACGGCTTGGAGGAGGCTTCAATTCCCATGCCGGACGCAGACAGCCAAAAAGATGAGGCTAAAAGTGTTAAGTACACGTTAATGTACATAACTCCCGATGAGGCGGATTCTTTTGCGCATAACAACCGTATTAAAACAGTTTCCCTGTTTTGTGCGGCGTTCGGATATGTGCTGTCAAAATATGCCGGAGAGGAATACGGCGTGTTTGCGTCCGTTTTTGACGGACGCAGCGAAAAAAACAAAAATTCTGTCGGTATGTTTGAAAAAACAATCCCCGTCCTTGTTAGCGGCAACGAAGAAAATATTATCGACTGTATAAGAAAAACAGACAGTCAGATAACCGAGAGCTGCCGAAACGGTCTGTTTTCGTTTGTTGATATATGCACCCTGATTGATATAGAGCCGCAGGTGTTTTTTACATATCTGGGCGATATCTCAAGTCGGAGAAATGTTTCGGTATGCGGTCAGGATACAAATTGTATCTTGCACTCTACGGGTGCACTGAAGTCGGATCTCGGTCTGGTTTTATATTGTCAGGACGGCAGACTTATATTGGAATGTGAATATAACGGCGGTAAGTACAGCAGAGCATTTATAGGCGGTTTTCTTGAAACGGCAGATAAGACTGTCGGCGAGTTTATCCTTCGTGAGCGTTTGTGTGAGGTTGATATGTTAAGCGGTCATCAGCTTGAATTGCTGAATTTATTCAATAAAACGGACGTTCCTTATGACAATACAAAGTCTGTCGTGGATTTATTCCGTACGCAGGCAGCTAAAACACCCGATCATACGGCGGTCGTATATGAAAATAACTCTCTTACCTACCGTGAACTCGATGACGTTTCAGAAAGAATTGCACAAAATATACACGGACGCGGAATCGGACGGGGTGATGTGGCGGCAATAATGATAAAGCGTGGTATGTATATGCCCGTCGCAGCTATGGGTGTGTTAAAATCCGGGGCAGCTTATGAGCCGCTTGATCCGAGCTATCCGCCCGAACGGTTAAAATTTATGATAAAAGATGCGGGCGTAAAGCTGTTGATTGCAGATGAGGAATTACTTGGGGCTTTGGACGGATTTGAGGGTGAAATCCTTTTGACAAAGGATATTCCCGAACTGCCGAATTTAAAAACCGAGCTTGAGAGTCCGCACCCGGAGGATTTGTTTATAATGCTTTATACCTCCGGTTCAACGGGTACGCCTAAGGGTGTTATGTTGGAACACGGCAATCTGGCGGCGTTTATACACTGGTACCGGCGATATTACTCAATAGACGAAACGAGCCGCATAACCGCATATGCAAGTTTCGGATTTGATGCAAATATGATGGAAATGTATCCTGCGCTCACCTGCGGTTCCCGACTGATAATAATACCGGAGGAAATGCGGCTTAACCTGTTGGGACTGAATGAATATTTCAAGCGTACGGGTGTAACACATACATTTATGACGACACAAGTCGGACGTCAAATGGCGGAGATTATGGACTGCGATACCGTGAAATTTATTTCTATGGGCGGAGAGAAACTTGCACCGTTCACACCGAATGAAGGTTTTAAGACGGTAAATATTTACGGGCCTACCGAATGTACGGTACTTGTCACAGCATTTTGTATGGATAAGCGGTACGGGGATATTCCGATAGGAAAGGCAATTGACAATGTAAAGCTGTATATTGTAGATCGGTACGGACATAGAGTCAGTCCGGGAATGCGGGTGAGTTACTGATAAGCGGACCGCAGGTGTCAAGGGGCTATTTGAACCGTCCGGAACAGACGGCAAAGGCATACACAAAAAATCCGTTTGATAATGCACCGGGGTATGACCGTGTCTATCGCACGGGTGATATTGTTCGGTATCTTACCGACGGAAATGTACAATTTGTCGGACGGCGTGACGGTCAGGTTAAAATACGAGGCTTCCGTATTGAACTTACCGAAATAGAAGAGGTAATAAGACAATTTGACGGCATAAAAGATGTTACCGCAGCGGCATTTGATGATGAAAGCGGAGGAAAATATATAGCTGCCTATGTTGTGTCGGATAATACCGTGGATATAGATCGGCTGAATACATTTATAGCAGAAACCAAGCCGCCCTATATGGTTCCTGCTGTGATTATGCAGATCGATGCAATACCGCTGACACAAAATCAGAAGGTAAATAAGCGTGCGCTGCCCAAACCGGAGAAAAAAGCCGAAGTAATGATTGCTCCCGAAAATGATGTACAGCAGCGTATATTTGACTGCATTAAGCAGGCGGTTGGTCACGACAATTTTGGTATTACAACAGATATTTATTACGCAGGACTTACATCTGTCAGTGCAATAAGGCTTAATGTACTTCTTGCAAAAGAGTTTGATGTCGTTATAAAAACAGGAGATCTTAAACAGAACCCGACTGTGGTACAGCTTGAAAAATTCCTTGCAGGTGCATCAAAGAGTCAAATAAACGAAAAGCAGGAGGTATATCCGCTTATCAATACACAAGCGGGAGTGTTTATCGACTGTACAGCAAATATGGGAACAACGGTCTATAATCTGCCGTATCTGTTTAAGCTTGACCCGAAAGTTGATCTGGAAAGGTTGAAAAATGCTGTTGACCGTACCGTGGAGGCTCATTCGTATTTAAAGGTACAACTTTTTATGGACGAGGACGGGGAAATACGTCAGCGCAGAAATGACGATCTTCCTTATCATACGGAGATCATAACAGGTATGGACAAATCGGCATTGGTACGGCCATTCGGATTGTTCAACGAGCCGCTGTTCCGTTTTGAGATTTACATAACGCACGACGGAAGTTATCTGTTTATGGATCTGCATCACCTGATTGCTGACGGAACATCGTTTAACGTAATTTTGTCGGATATAAACAGGGCTTATGAGGGAGAAGAACCTAAGGGCGAAAAATACACGGCATATGATGCGGCACTTGATAATGAAAGACTGGCAAAAACTGACGCCTATACGAAAGCGGAGGAATATTTTAAGTCAATTTTCGACGGCTGCGGCGGGAATACCGACTTTTACCCCGACAGATGCGGCACGCAATCA
Source organism: uncultured Clostridia bacterium (assembly GCA_947585965.1). Lineage (GTDB taxonomy): Bacteria > Bacillota > Clostridia > Oscillospirales > Acutalibacteraceae > UBA1213. The sequence goes on along the minus strand of CANPXK010000037.1, from coordinate 15,178 downwards.
AAAGCGGGAAATTTGTGCGTGGTAAGTGATATGATAGACCGCAATGATGTAAAGAGAATTTGTGAAAAATACGGTGTGACCGAAAACGTATTTTTCTTGGGTGCGTTCGGTGCAATGCTTGCAAGATATCATTTTGACGACAAGTCTGTTTTCACTACCGTATATCACGGCAGAAATGATGCACGTTTGAGTGAAAGCGTTGGAATGTTTGTCAAGACTTTACCCGTTATATGCAGAACGAACGGCAGTGCGGCGGAGTATTTTACTGCCCTTCAAAATGAGCTTATGGGAATGATGGATAACTGATGTTTATCCGTTTACGGAAATAAGCCGTAAATTCGGAATATCACCCAATGTTATAATGGTTTATCAAGGCGACAGCTTTGAGTTTGATACGATTGGCGGAGAAAAGGCAGAAACAGAAGTGCTTGACTCCGATACGGCAATGGAACCGATATCACTGTCTGTTTATCTTGTGAACGGCAAGTATGAGTTCAGACTCGGATACAGAAGTGATATGTACGATGAGGAAACAGTCGGATATATTCTGAAAAATCTCGAACTCGCCGCACAATCACTTGCAAAAGGCTGCGACCCCTCGGATATTCATCTTATGTTTGATGAGGAAACGAAAATGGTTGACGATCCGAGGTTTGCGGGCAAGACATTTGCGGACTTGTTTGCCGAAGCTGCGGAAAAATATTCGGAGAATACCGCCGTTATTGATGAAAGCGGCAGCATAACATATGCAGAACTTGACAGGGCATCGGACTATATAGCCGAAAAACTTGTGAAAAACGGCTTTGGACGCGAAAAAACCGCCGGAATATTGTGTGGCAGGACACGTGAATTTGTGGTGGCTTATGTCGGTGTTATGAAAGCAGGCGGTGCTTATGTTCCTCTCGATCCCGAATATCCCGTTGACAGGCTGGAATATATGCTGTCCGACAGCGGTTCGGAAAATCTTCTTGCCATGCGCAAATATATTCCGCTGGCAGGGTCATATGATAAAAACATTATATATCTTGACGATATAATGAAAGAGAGCGAAGGTTTTGTAAAAACGGTTGAGTTTAAATCTCCCAAACCTGAAAATCTTGCATATATGATATATACCTCGGGTTCTACCGGAAAGCCTAAAGGCGTTATGATTGAACAGAGAAATCTTGTAAATCTCATTCAGCACGAAACGGTATATCATAAGCCGGTTTCGCAGGATATTTACGGTGAGTTCGCGAGCTTCTGTTTTGATGCGTCCGTACATAATCTGTTTGTTCCGCTGACTGTCGGCGCGGCATTGTACCTGTTTCCGGAGAGCATAAGGAAAGATGTCGTTCAAGTTTGCCGTGCCTTTGAGGATATAGGGATTACCGTGGCTACTTTCCCGACACAAATGGGTGAGCTTGTGGCAGAAACTCTTAGGGGTGACTGTGCACTCAGACTTATGATGCTGGGCGGAGAGAAATTCAAACGTTTTTATGACCGCAGTTATACTATGCTGAATGTTTACGGCCCGACAGAAAACACGGTTTCCTCAACTGAATTTTTGGTGGACAAGGACTATATGAACATTCCTATCGGAAAATCTCATCTCAACGTCCGCAGCTATATTCTTGATGAGAATTTAAAGCGCGTGCCCGTAGGGGCGTCGGGAGAGCTTTGTCATGCGGGACGTCAAATCGCAAGAGGCTATCATAATCTTCCCGAAAAAACAGCGGCTTCCTTTGTGGACAACCCGTTTGCTGCCTGTCGTGACGAGGAAAGACTCTACCATACAGGTGATATGGTGCGCATGAAGGGTGACGGAAATATCGAGTACATAGGAAGAATTGACTCGCAGGTTAAAATACGGGGATACCGTGTGGAACTCAGCGAAATTGAAGGCGCACTGTTAAGAAGGAGAGGAGTCGTTGAGGCGGTAGTGACGACAGTTGATCAAAACGGCACTATGTATATTGTCGCATATTATACGGGTGCGAAGTATTCCGATGATGATTGGAAAGAATTTTTAAAGCCGATTCTTCCGGAATATATGCTTCCGTCATACTATGTACATCTTGATGCAATGCCTGTAACTCCGGGAGGAAAAATTGACAAACACGCTCTTCCGAAACCTGAAATAAGCACAGAAAGATCGGGATATGCTGCGCCCGAAACGGAGCATCAGAAAAAACTATGTTCATTGTTTGAACGTGCGCTCGGTATGGAAAACGTGGGAATTGACGATGACTTTTTTGCACTGGGCGGTACATCGCTTTCGGCATCAAAGGTGGCGGTCATGTGCCTGAATGAGTCTATCCCGCTTGTATATGCGGATATATTCAAGCATCATACCGTGCGCAGTCTTGCAGAAATCGTATATAAAAACGAGCCTGCATCTGACGGTGAAAACGGCGTTTTTTCGGATTACCCGTATTACGAAATTGACAGACTGATTGCAGCGAACGATGTTAAGAATGCTGACAGTGTAAAGACAGAGCCAATCGGTGATATACTGCTTACCGGTGCAACCGGCTTTTTGGGTATTCACGTACTAAAGGAGTATATTGAACATTACAGCGGAACAGCATATTGTCTTGTACGAAAAGGCAGCTATCAGTCGTCGGAGCGACGTTTGATGAATATGCTGATGTATTATTTCGGTGAGCCGTACAGGGAGCTTTTCGGCAGCAGGATTATTTGCATAGACGGTGATATGACCGAGGCCGAAGATGTTGAAAAGCTGAAAGGACTGAAATATGATACACTTATAAACTGCGCTGCGTGTGTAAAGCATTTTGCAGCCGGTGATTTACTGGAAAAAATAAATGTACACGGCGTGGAAAATCTTATAGATCTGTGCAAGGCGGAAAATAAGAAACTTATACAAATATCCACCGTTTCGGTAGGCGGAGAGGGTATGGACGGACAACCTGCCGAAACACGTAAGATTTGCGAACGTGATTTGTATTTCGGTCAGAGGATTACGAATGAATATGTAAGAACTAAATTCCTTGCCGAGAGAGCCGTACTTGCAGCGGCTGTAAACGGACTTAACGCAAAGGTAATAAGAGTCGGCAATCTGATGAGCCGTCAAAGTGACGGTGAGTTCCAAATCAACTTTATAACTAACGCATTCCTGCGTACGCTCCGTGCTTATACGGCAATAGGTAAATTCCCGATTGGCGGTATGAATGAGAGTGCGGAATTTTCGCCGATAGATTCTACTGCGGCGGCGGTATTAAAAGTTGCGGCAACTGATAAAAGGTTCACGGTTTTCCAGACGTCAAACAGCCATAGGATTTATATGGGTGATGTGATATATGCTATGAAACGGTACGGATTTGATATAGAAATTGTGTCGGACGCCGAGTTTGAAAAAGCCGTAAGCGTATATGCATCAACTCACGAAAACAGCGATGCGGTACTGGGATTGATAGCATATACCTCTCGTGGTGACAGTAAAATTTACACAATAGATTATGACAGTACATATACTACCGAAGTTTTGTACCGTCTGGGATACAAGTGGCCTATTACCGATGACAATTATCTTGAAAATGCGATACGCGCCCTTGATAATTTGAATTTCTTTGATGATGATTTTTTTAGTGACGGGAGGAACATGAAATGAATATCAAAAAGACAGTAACAGGGAATACGGCTGTTATGGAAATAGAAGGCTGGCTCAATACTCAAACTGCATCGGAGTTAGGCGAAGCATTGGAAACGCTTGAAAGTAATGTGACTGAGCTTATTATAGATATGAGTGCGCTCGAATATATTTCATCGTCCGGATTACGTAAGATCGTTGCGGCATATAAAAAATTGGAGGGGCATTTGACGATCAAAAATGTTTCGCCGGAGATAATGGACGTTTTTAATATGACGGGGCTGTCGAAGAAACTTCATATTATTTGAGAGTGATTTTGAATGAAACGTTCAATTTTTAAGCGTGTAACTTCCGTATTTTTTACGGCAGGTCTGCTGACGGCGGTTTTGGCGTGTGCTATAAGTTTCGTGTATAATACTGCACAGACAGCGCAAACAAGTGCAAAATCTGCGGAGGCGGGGGCAAGGACGGCGGCGCAGATACTGAAAGGTGTAAATATTGACGATTTGAAAAAGTCAAGCACGAGCGAACTGTATAAGCAAACCAGGGAGCATATGCGGGCTGTCTGCCAAAGTCTTGAGCTTGAGTATTTGTATGTTTACGAAACACGTCCGTCGGAGGGGACTGTGTGCTATATTATGACTGTGGCGGCGGACGATGAAAAAGATGCAAATGTGGCATATGAACGAGGACTCGGAACTGTGGTCGAAAGACAGCTTACGGAGCAGGAATTTTCTGCGCTTGAGGGTAATCCCGATCTGAATGCCTATGTTGAGGACAATGCTTTCGGAAAGGTGTATTCGTGGTTCTACCCTTTGGACATAGAAAATGGTGTGCTTATCGGCAGTGATTATCGTACGGATACTTTGTTTTTGCGTGTGGTACGGGGAACACTCATTATAGTCGTACCTATGCTTTTGGTGTTGTTTCTAATATTCCTTGCCGCCATGTATGTTTTACATAAACAAATATCCGTACCGATACGCTTGATATCGGAAAAAATGCGAGGTTTTATTACCGATGGCGGCATGGCTGACTTAAGTTCGCTAAATATCAATTCAGGTGATGAAATTCAGGAAATATCGGATTCGTTTGAAAAAATGTCTAAAGATATAAGCCGATATCTCGGTGATATCGAACGATTGACTGCCGAACGGCTTCAGGGGGATATTGAGTTAAGTGTTGCCGGAAAAATTCAAAACGGTATTGTGCCGAAATGGACGGCTATCGACAACATACAGTATGAAATATGTGCCTGTGCCAAACCTGAAAAAGAGGTGGGCGGTGACTTTTATGACTGTTTCACACGAGAGGACGGAACTTTATGCTTTGCAATAGGTGACGTGTCCGGAAAGGGTATTGCTGCGGCGATGTTTATGGTTATGGCGCAGACGATGATTAAATCGTGTATGATCAGCGGTATGAGTCCTGCACAAGCACTCAATTATGTGAATGATTCTCTGTGCAGGTCAAATCCGGAGGGAATGTTTCTGACTGCATTTGCTGCTGTGCTTCATACTAAAGACGGTCAACTGCAATATGCTAATGCGGGGCATACGAAACCTGTGATTTTTGGAAACGGGTCGGAATTTATAGAAACCGATACGGGTATCGCCCTCGGTCTGTTTGAAGATGCGGACATTAAAGATGTTTCAATACGTCTTGAAAAAAACAGCGGTATTATGATTTATACGGACGGAGTTACCGAGGCTGTCAACGCAGATAATAAGTTTTTCGGCAGGGAGCGTCTGGAGAACGCTGTTAAAACCGCTAATTCTGCAAAAGAGGCAACGGGTGCGCTTAATGAAGCTGTGAAAAAATTCGCAGAAGGGGCAAATCAGTTTGACGATTATACGGTACTTGCCGTATATTACAAGGGCGGCTCAAGGTATGTTATGTCTTTAAAAAATCATGAATCGGAGATAGACAGGTTAAGCGCAGAAGTGATGAAGCATTTGAGCGGCAGTAATGGCAGAAAGGCAGTTTTGGTCTGCGAAGAGACATTTTCTAATATTGTGAATTATTCGTGTGCCGAGGAAATTCAAGCGGTTTTTGAAAATCATGGCAAGGGTTTGAGAGTGGAGTTTTCGGACAACGGAAAGGTATTTAATCCTCTCGAATACGTGTCGGATAAAACATTTGAAGAGCTTGATGACGGCGGAATGGGTATAAGCATGATAAAGCAGGCTGCCGATAACGTGAGTTACGAATATAAAAACGGAAGAAATATTCTTACACTTGATTTTTACGGAGAAAGCGAATGACGGATTATTATTTGCTTAACGTATCGTCCTTGTCGGACCCGGCGGAGGACGATACGGTGCTTGACGGCATTCCGCTGTGGAGGCGCAAAAAAATATTAAAATATATACGCTGCTGCGACAGACGGTTGAGTCTTGGTGCGTGGCGTCTTATGGAAAAGGCACTGGAACAGCACGGATTTTCGGCGGACGGAGTTATAACGGGTAAAAACGGAAAACCCGAATGTGCGGGAATATATTTTAATCTGTCACATTCCGATGAAATGGTTCTGTGTGTAGTAAGCGACCGTCCGGTGGGCTGCGATATTGAGAAGATAACGGCAGCGCCTATGGAAATCGTTGAACATTTTTTTAGTCATAAGGAACGTGCTTACATAAGTGCATCGAATAGTGTGACGGAAAGTAATCAGCGTTTTTTTAAGCTGTGGACTATAAAGGAAAGTTATATGAAAATGACAGGTGAGGGAATGAGCATTTCTCCGATACGCATAGAGGCCGATCCCGAAGATAATAGTATCAGACGTGACGGTGTTTTGGTGTCGTGCAGGTTAAGTGTTTCTGTGTTTGACGGTTATGCAATAGCAGTATGTACGGGTCGTGAGGGCAGCCTATGACCTGTTAATGTTATTGACCAAAACTAGGTCTTGTTTGAAAAATAAAAGTTGCACCAAAAATAGAAATAGAGTATAAGCATGGGTAGATATGAAATAACAACTGAACAATGGAATCGAATAGAGAAGCTTTTACCTCAGCCACACACAGGCAAAGGACGACCGGCAAAAGATAACCGCACCATGTTGAACGGAATGATGCGGATTGCACGAAGTGGAGCACAATGGAGAGAACTCCCGGAAAAGTATGGATCATAGCAAACTGTGTATTCAAAATTTCGTAAATGGAAAAATGAAGGAATATTAGAGGTAATATTTTAGGCACTTTCAGAAGACGCTGATATGGAAAATCTAAGTATAGATTCCACATCGATCAGAGTTCATCAAAGTGCTAACGGGGGAAAAACTCCGAAAACAAAGCTGTAGGTATGTCCCGAGGTGGCAGAACCGCAAAAATTCATGCTATTGTAGATGGACCGGGAAATCCGGCAGAATTTTTGCTTAGTTGCGGAAACGAACATGATTCAAAACACGCTGTTGATTTATTAAGCAAAGTTGACATCTCTGAGAGCAATGTTCCGGGGAGATAAAGCTTACGGTGCAAAATCTATTCGTTCATACATTACTGAACAAGGTGCTGTCTATACTATTCCACTCAAATCAACAAATTCAGAGCAATGGTATTGCGATTGGTGGGTTTACAAGGAGCGTCACCTTGTTGAATGCTTTTTTTCAAGAGTTTGCATTAAAGCTTGCTTCTCAGGCTCAATTTGGTCGTATGAGCAAAAAACGCATTATGTTTTCCGCTGCTCTTAATCCTGAATTTCTTTTAAAAATCCTTTTTGATCCTTTAAAGTAAATGCTGTTGCCATGCCATCGAATGTTTATCTGCTTGATAATGTATTTTTTCTATGATATAATCGAAGAGGAATATTTCTATGCTCTGCTTTCTTCAGGCAGAGGGTTTGTTCTGAGGCGGGTAAACAACAACAAAAGCGCTTGGTGGGTGATGTATTAAATGAATTCATATGGTTTTACGGAAAATGATTGGAAACTGTACAGGAGTAAAATCGGCAGTTGGCAGGAAAAATATATGGAAAGGCTTTGCAGGGAATATATTGAGATGCTGAGGTCTGATACAGCACCTTCTGAACGTTTTTGGAGCTTGTGGAACAGAATAAAAGAGGACAGAAAAAGCCCGGGTGTTATGGTAAGAATTGCCCGTTCGGAAATGATACATAATATTATGTGCCTTTTATTTGACAGTGTAATCACCCTCGATGATCTTGATGGGTTTAGTGATGATCTAAAGGAGCGTATAGTATTTATCATGAAAAATCATTTATAATTCTTTAATTTGACAAAGCAGAACGAAATATAAAGGAGCAAAGAGTACGAGTTCCATGAATATGATAAGCTTTATTTTTACAAAGGATTCTTTCTGTATAGATAATGCGGTACAGATGGAGTATAATGAAAAAACAGCAGAGGAGTTTTCAAAGGAGGCATATCAGACATTCTATCGCCTTGCATTTTCTGCCCGGCCCGATTATCTTGATGCGGCGGGAATTTATCTGTATAATCTTGCGGAAACATTTACAGAAGAGTTGTCTTCTATTTCAGGAATAGAGCTGAGCAGGGAGAATACAGAACTGTTGCCCGGCGAAGAAACAATAGAGAAGTTGCTTGGCAGCGTTCCCTTTGTAACAGGAGCAGAATATGTTACAAAAACCTGGATAAAGCGACAGTATAAAAGGTTTCTGAATATATTCAAAAAAGAGATAGCGGTATATCCCGGAAAAGTTTCATTGTATTTCGCTGAAAAAAATTCTAAGCTAAGGATTCCCGAACGGGTGTTTTTCCATTTAGTTGAAAATACGCAGGGGGAGTTCCCGTTTGCTTTTTTAGCAACTTATGCTACTAAAACGGAAACAGGCGCGGTTCGTCATGTTCCCCTGCAATATGCACTGACAGAATATAACGGAGAAAAGGAAAAAATACTGGAGCTCCTTTCCTGCCTGAACAGGGCAGCGGAGGTGTCAGAGCTGATAGGTGAACTTATGGAAAGCGGAGAGCTTTTCCATCCGTTAGGGCTTACTGCCGAAGAGGCTTATCGACTGTTACAGGATATTCCGCTTTTGGAGGAGGCAGGTATACGCTGTCGTATTCCGAATTGGTGGAAAAAGAGATATGGATCTGTCGCAGTTTCAGTGAAAGTTGGCGAAGAAAAGCCTGATTTGTTAGGTCTTGATTCATTATTGAATGTTGTGCCGAGCCTTACCGTCGGAGGCACAGCACTTACAGAGGATGAGATAAAACAGCTTTTAGAGCAGACTGAGGGTTTGTCCTTTATTAAGGGAAGATGGATAGAGGTTAATCATGCACAGCTCAAAGCACTGTTGACAGAGCTGAAAAAACAAAGCGGTGAAATGACCTTTCTTGAAGCAATCCGTTCGGAAATATCCCATACATCAGGTGATAAGTGGGATAACGGTGTCATTGTAACAAACGGTAAATGGCTGAAAGGATTTTTAAAGACCCTGCGTAACCCCGATAAGATAAAAAATACCGCACTGCCCGAATCCTTCTGCGGAAAACTTCGACCTTATCAGAATAGCGGAAGAAATTGGTTGATACAGATGAATAAATACGGTTTCGGTGCTTGTCTTGCAGATGATATGGGACTTGGGAAAACAGTACAGATACTTGCCTTTTTGGAAAGTCTAAGGACGGAAAAGCCGAATTTGAAAGTGCTGCTGATTGTACCTGCCTCCCTTTTAGGTAACTGGAGAAAGGAGACCGCCAGATTTGCACCGGATATGAGCGTAGAGATACTATATGGCAAACGATCGGATATGCTTTCCGAACACTTTAGGGACTCGGATAGTTTTCTGACTGTCACTACATACCGCATGGCTTGTTCAATTAACGGACTTTATGAACGGATATGGGATTGTGTTATTTTGGATGAGGCACAGGCAATCAAAAACCCGTCAACAAATCAGACAAAGCATATAAAAAAATTAAAGAGCAGGATGAAAATTGCTCTGACAGGAACACCTATTGAAAATGAGCTGTTTAACCTTTGGTCTATTTTTGATTTTCTTAACAAAGGACTTCTCGGAAGCTCAGATGAATTTCGTAAATTCAGTCGCAGTTTGTCGGATCATCCGGAGGGCTATGCAAAGCTTAAAAATATGATTGCACCGTTCATACTCCGTAGGGTAAAGACGGACAAGAGGGTAATTTCCGACTTGCCGGAGAAGTTAGAGCAGAAGGATTACATAGAGCTTTCCAAAAAACAAATTGTACTTTACAGAAAGCTGATTGCACAGACGGAGGATGCACTTCTTAACAGCTCCGGCATACAGAGAAAGGGACTTGTTCTTTCTTTGTTGCTTCATCTTAAACAAATATGCAATCACCCCGATCAATATCTTGGTCAGGAGGAATTTGACCCGACACAAAGCGGTAAGTTTGAAATGCTGAGAGAAATATGTCAGACTATATATGAAAAGCGTGAAAGAGTGCTTGTGTTCACTCAGTTTAGGGAGATTGTTGTCTTTCTTGATAAATTCCTTTCTCGGATATTCCACTGTAAGGGCGGTGTTATTCATGGGGGAATCAGCGTAAAGGAACGTATGGAGATTGTTGATCGTTTTCAGGGTGAGGAGTATGTGCCCTATATGGTCTTGTCTGTTCGCGCAGGCGGAACGGGACTCAATTTGACAAAAGCAAATCATGTCATTCATTTTGATCGCTGGTGGAATCCGTCGGTGGAGAATCAGGCTACTGACAGAGCTTTTCGTATCGGTCAGGATAAAAATGTCATGGTGCATAAGTTTATCTGTCAGGGAACTGTTGAGGAAAAAATAGATATGCTGATTTCCTCCAAAGAGGAGCTTGCGGAAAATGTTATTGGTTCAGTGGGAGAAAATTGGATAACCGAAATGAGTAATGATGAACTATTGTCTATGCTCAGACTGGAGATTTGAAAGGAGATGGAACAAAGTGGCTAAAAAGCGCTATTGGGAAGAAATGAATTATCCGCAGCCCACAGATGAAGAACTTATCAGCAAAGCAAAAGCAACAGCAAGAAGTGCTGCCAAAAAAGGAAAGGAACTGCACCCGATCGTTATAACAGGACGACAGATAGCCAAGAACTGGTGGGGAAAAGCATGGTGCAGTAATTTGGAAAAATATGCAGATTATGATAACAGACTTCCGAGAGGAAAACGATATGTTAAAACCGGTTCGGTGATCGACCTTGAAATTAAGCAAGGGAAGATACTTGCCCGTGTTCAGGGAACAAGAAAAACACCATACAAGGTAGAAATACGCATAAGCCCTATGTCGGAGGAGCAAATCGAAAGCATTACGGATAAATGCGGAACAAGGGTGGATAATTTGAATAGGCTGCTAATCGGTGACTTCCCTGACGAACTGAAAGAGGTTTTTATTGACGAGGGAGGACTTTTCCCCAAACCCCGTGAAATATCGTTTAATTGCAGTTGTCCTGACTGGGCTGTGATGTGCAAGCATGTTGCGGCGGTTCTTTACGGTGTGGGAGCAAGGCTTGACGAAGATCCACTGCTGTTTTTCTCCCTGCGTGGAATCGATACTAATAGATTTGTAGATGTTGTTATTGCCAATCGAACTGAAATGATGCTTGCAAATATAAATAAACCGAGCAGACGTATTCTTACCGATGCTGATCTCACCGACATTTTCGGTGTACTTTGAGTGCTGCAAGCCCATCCCACTTTACGGTTTTCTGAATCATGTTCCGTCTGTTGATTTTATTTGTGTCAAATAATTTATATTTTTGTAGTAAATATATTAAAGTTAATTCAAGGATGAAAATGTTTTACACATAAAAGTGTATATAAATCTTTGAGAACGGTGACATTAATTAAAATGTATCGCGCTATGTGGAGTGTGTGGTATTGATGGCTAAATGTGACTGAATGATAGGCGAAAAAGTTCCGATTTTAAGCCACTTTCAAGATTTTTGACAGTGCTTTTGTGAATTGCTGTTTTTGTGCTTTCCTACTCTTATAACGACAAACCGGACACACCTGTGTATTTGTGAAATAGGGCTGTGTTGACAAAAGGTATGTATAATAATTTACGGGCTGAAGCCTTGAGATTTTTCTCAGGTTTCTGCCCGTCTTTTTATTTGGTAATCTGACCGGTTCCGGTGCGAAAAAATTGGTATTATTTATGGTTGATATAATTCCGATTTCGAGTGATATATGATTCTGATGACTTCATTATTGATATATGGGGTAGAATAAATATGGTAACTGGTGAGGAGGAATCAACCTTATGGAACTGAAAATTGATAAGAATATGATAGAATGCTTTAAAAATTTCCTTGTTCTTGAGGAAAAGAGCGAGAACACCATCGAAAAGTATCTGCGTGACATCAATGCTTTTTGGAAGTATGTCGGTGAGCGGATAGTGACTAAAGAACTGGCAATCAAATATAAAGAGCATTTACTGTCAGATGAATATGCTGTCCGCAGTGTCAATTCTATGATTGCATCACTCAACAGCTTTTTTACCTTTGCCGGCTGTGAGCATTTGAAAATAAAGACTATCAAAGAACAGCGGCAGATATTCTGTTCGGAAGATAAAGAACTGACGAAAGAAGAATACACCCGTCTGCTGAATGCCGCTGAAAGCAAGGGCAATAAACGACTTAACCTGATTTTGCAGACAATTTGTGGTACAGGTATTCGTGTAAGCGAGTTAAAGTTTATTACTGTTGAAGCTGTTAAGAAAGGTGAAGCATTTGTTTTCTGTAAGGGAAAACGCAGAAGTGTGTTCATCGTAAAGGCACTCCAAAAGAAATTGCTCCGCTATGCAAAGGAGCAGAAAATTAAATCCGGCTGTATATTCATTACACGAACAGGAAAGCCCGTCAGCCGTACAAATATCTGGAGAGATATGAAGAAACTCTGTAAAGAGGCGAATGTCAATCCCAACAAGGTGTTTCCGCACAATCTCCGTCACCTGTTTGCAAGGGTATTTTATGGCATAGAAAAGGACATTGCCAAACTTGCCGATATTCTCGGTCACAGCAGTATCAATATCACACGCATTTATATAATCTCAACAGGTACAGAACACCGTCAGCGTATGGAAAATATGCGTTTGGTGATATAAAAATGCCCTGCTAAAAAGCAGAGCAACATAGTTGACATTATGTTATAAACAACCTATGCTAAAACTGAACACAAATTGCTAGCTACATATATATTCTATAATTATTCATCAAAAAAGTCAATAGTTTTTTGTCAATTATTTTATAAAAATAGAACATTTTGTTGTATAGGCATAACAAGTTCAGCCCTGCCAACTGTGTTTTTTGAAAACAAGTTGATAGAGCCTGAATTGTTGTGTCTATTTTTATTTTTATTTTTTGTTTATTTTTTACTAGGCTTATGTGCTTATTTAGAGTTAAAAATGAGCACATAATGTCAATTATGTTATTTTGTTATTGTGTGGTAGTATAAAAAATCAATTACATATGTATGAATGTTCCGGAAGGTTTTGAAATATTGAAAATACGTTTAAACATGAGTAAAGTGACAGTCAAATTAATCTCCATAGTTTTTTCATTCTTTTATTAGTTGCATGGAAATAATAAGTGCTACCATTTCATAGATGAAAAGTTTTTGCCGTCCCCGTGGAATGTTATTAGTGATATTGTGAAATCCATCGAAAACGGGAAATTAATTAATGATATTGGTAAGACCATCTCGTAAAACCAAAAAAGTGCTGCCAACAGGAATGATAAATAAGTAGAATGAGTGATGTGGTCATTGCGTCTCAACTTCACCAGTGTTATCGCTCACTATGCAAAGCAGTCAATTGTCACTATTTTTGATTCTGCTGAATTCATTTTTCATAGTAATACCCCCAATTTAACTAAATGCCCATTTTGTGATTCTATTATAGCACATTTTACAAAAATCTACAAAGGATTTTGTTTGTTCTATGGTAGTAATATAAAAAATATTAACTTGACTTATTCAAAAAATGGTGGTATAAGTGGAAATATAGCCTGAAGTATTTGAGTGTACTGTGAAAAGGAGGCGATACGAAAAGAAAGATGTGTCAAAGCAAATGACCGAAGCACTCAATATACCGGATTTAGTTGTGCTTGAGAACAGCGTCGGTGAACATTATTATACAGTCCGCAATCGTGGACGATAAATTATCGTGTCCTGCTTGCAGCTCCGCCAAAACAAGATGCTCTAAAGTTGTTGAACGGGCTTTTAAGGATATATTATGGGAAAATTCCCAGGATAAAGAAGGTAAAAAGAAAGGATTTCGAGTGTTCAATTTATCTTTACTATCAACAGTATCTTCTATGCGGTGGTTGTAATAACAACGTCTTTCCGGAACACATTGTTTTTAGTGATAAAAGCGGCTTTTTGCCCGCAGAGGCATTTATAAGCGGCAGAGAGGGCGGCTAAGGGTTTCAGAGCATAGCACATACTGCCCGCGAATACGGCGGCAGTGCGATGTTCGGATTTGGCACGGAAAAAGAATTGTTTACGGTGCGAATATGGCTCAATATGCATACAAACGAAGAAATGATGCGGCAACAGGTTATTTTTTACAGCGGGAAATACCCGAATTTTAAACATTATAATGGAGGTCATTATGACAATAACTAAAAATCAGAACGGCTCGGAGCTTGATATAGCTCTTGCAGGAAGGCTCGACACGACTACCGCTCCACAGCTTGAGGGCGAGATGAAGCACATTATAAAAGACATAACGGATCTGAGGTTTGATTTTGCCGAGCTTGAATATATTTCCTCGGCAGGTCTTCGCGTTCTGCTCGCAGCGCAGAAGGTCATGAACAAGCAGGGCAGTATGACTATAAAAAACGTAAACGATACCATAATGGAAGTGTTTGAGATAACGGGCTTTGTGGATATACTGACTATAGAATAAGCGCATATCGGGCGCATTAAACCGAGTAACGGAGAAATCAAAATATGAAAAAGAAACGGAGATTTAATCTACAGCCAAAGCTGCTGCTGGGTCTTGTTATTATGGCGGTAGTTTTGGTAGTTGTGCTTTTATCGGTAATAATGATCATCTTCGGCGGCTTTATGTACACGTATTATTCGTGGATAACCTACGATAATGCTTATATGTCCTCATATGTCATTGACGGCGACCGTATCGCACAGTATTATGACAACGGAAAGGTCGGCGAGAAAGACGACTATTATAAAGAAATTGCCGATTATCTTCTTAATGTAAAACAGGAGGTCAAGTTTCAATATCTGTATGTAGCCGTCCCCGAAGGTGATAACCTTGTTTACATATGGTATGTGGGTGCTCCCGACGAGGAAAATACCCATAAGACGGGAGATATAGTTCGGTTGTCCGACGATGAAATGGAATTCATGAAAAAGGCGGCGGACGTTAAAGGTGCGGCTATAGACGAAAACGTTCTGATAACGGAAAACTTCGCTACGGCATATGTCCCCGTTTATGACAGCAATAATAACATTGCGGCGTATGTCACGGCAAGTATGTCCACCGAAAGCATGAACCAAAATGGCGATATGTTTACTGTCATTACGCTTATAGTTACACTCATCGTGCTTATTAGTATGACGGGCATACCAATGCTCTGTGGTGAAAGTCCACCGAGACGTAGTTACCGACGAACTCAAAAGCGA
>CANPXK010000036.1 GCA_947585965.1 uncultured Clostridia bacterium | reverse complement strand
CTAAAAATTAATTGACCTAAGCAAAATAATTACGGATTGACCGTGCCGGCACGGCACCGGCGGCGAGCCGCTCCGCAACTACAAATGACAAACTCATCTCTTGTTCATCAAGTAAATATATGGTCGAGCTAAAAATTAATTGACCTAAGCAAAATAATTACGGATTGACCGTGCCGGCACGGCACCGGCGGCGAGCCGCTCCGCATCTACAAATGACAAACTCATCTCTTGTTCATCAAGTAAATATATGGTCGAGCTAAAAATTAATTGACCTAAGTAAAATAATTACGGATTGACCGTGCCGGCACGGCACCGCCGGAAATTTGTTTTGAAAATATATTGAATTTAATGGGAAATTGGTATATTATTAGTATGTATGAAATAAAATTTGGGAGGAAAATGAAAATGAAAATTCTTGTAATTAATGCGGGAAGCTCATCTATGAAATATCAGTTGATTGATATGGCAGACGAGAGCATACTTGCAAAAGGCAACTGTGAAAGAATAGGTATTGACGGTCATTTCAAGCACACTACCGGTGATGGCAGAAAGACCGAATATGATGTTGTAATGAACGATCATACCGAAGCTTTTGTTCAGATTAAAAATGCTCTGATTGATGAAAAGGTAGGAGTAATCAAGGATCTCAGCGAGGTTTCGGCTGTAGGTCATAGAGTTGTTCAGGGCGGCTCGATATTTAAGGAGTCAAAGATTGTTGACGAAAAGGTAATTGAAGATATCGAGAGCCTTATTCCTCTTGCACCGCTCCATAACCCCGCTCATGTTCAGGGTATAAGAGCCTGCATTGATGTATTCGGCAAGGATGTTCCGGAGGTTGTTGTATTTGATACGGCATTCCATTCAACAATGCCGCAGACAGCCTATATGTATGCAGTGCCATATGAGTATTATGAAAAATATGCCGTGCGCCGCTATGGTTTCCACGGAACCTCACACAGGTATGTGTCGGGCAGATGTGCTGAGCTTATGGGTAAGGATATAAAAGATCTCAAGCTCATAACCTGCCATCTCGGAAACGGCTCTTCGATTACGGCTATTGACGGGGGCAAGGTTGTTGATACCAGTATGGGACTCACTCCCCTTGACGGCATAATGATGGGAACACGTACAGGCTGTCTTGACCCGTCCGTTGTAACATTTATTATGGAAAAAGAGGGTCTTTCTCCCTCTGAGATGGATACTCTCCTCAATAAGAAATCCGGCTTCCTCGGTATATCAGGAATTTCAAGTGATGACAGAGATGTATCCGCCGCTGCCGAAAACGGCAGCGAAAGAGCAAAGCTTGCGATTGATATGCTTGAATATCAGATACTCAAATACATAGGCTCCTACGTGGCAGTGCTTGGCGGAGTTGACGCCATAGTATTTACGGCGGGAATAGGTGAAAATCAGAGTTCACACCGTCAGAATGTATGTGACAAGCTCGGATATATAGGTGTCGATGTGGATGCGGATATTAATGCAAAGGCAATCCGAGGATTTGAGGGCAAAATCTCGACTGAGAACAGTAAGGTAGATGTATTCGTAATTCCGACAAACGAAGAAATAGTGATTGCAAGAGATACGGCAGCACTTATTGAAAAGGCATAATATTGTCAGTAAAAGAATAGTTATTTTGAAGGCAGGCATTGGTGCTTGCCTTCTTTGGTAAAGTACTATATTAAAAAACGACATATAACATAGTGGTTTCGTGCTATCATTAGAAAAGGCTTACAGAAATGGTATAATTGATATGGCTCAGAATAAATATAACGGAAAAATATCCTCTGTCATTTGCGAATATAACCCCTTTCATAACGGGCATGAATATATGCTGAAAAAAATGCGTGAAAACGGTGCGGATTATATAGTAGCCTGCATGAGCGGTAATTTTACACAGAGAGGAATCCCGTCAATATACGATAAATATACCCGCACAAGGGCAGCACTTTGCGGCGGTGTCGACCTTGTGGTTGAATTGCCGGTTACGTTTTCCTGTGCCGGTGCAGAACGTTTCGCCTATGGCGGTATATCTGTGTTGAATGCTCTTGGCTGCATTGATGAGGTAGTATTCGGCAGCGAATGCGGGAATACAGATGATATAAAAAGAGCCGCATATGCTGTTGAGGATAAAAGGGTATCTGCAATAATTCAGAGACGGCTTGAAACGGGTGTGACCTTTGCCGCCGCAAGACAATCGGCAGTTGAGGAAGTGTATGGTAAGGAAATTTCGGATATACTATCGGGGTCAAATAATATTCTTGCCGTAGAATATATCAAGGCACTCAATAGAACCGATTCCGAAATCACACCCTTAACTCTGAAAAGAATAGGGACAGAGCATGACAGCGATAATACTTATAAAAACTATGCGAGTGCAAAATATATAAGGGGCGTAATCGAAGAGGGCGGCAATACGGATTTATATATACCGGAATATGCTTCGGAGATATTTTCGTCTGCAAAGAACAAACCTCCGCTCGGGGGACGGATGTCAAGACTTGAGGGGGCAATTTTATACAGCCTCAGAATGGCGGACAAAAAAATGCTGTCCGAGCTTCCTGAGGTTGGCGAGGGACTTGAGAATCGCATATATTCCGCTGTTAGAAACGGAAAAAGCCTTGAGGAAATAATAGGCGGTATAAAGAGCAAGCGTTATACCCGCTCAAGAATATGCAGGATAATTATGTACGCATTTTTGGGAATTACAAAAGCGGATATGCCGGATGTCCCTCAGTATATAAAAATACTCGGTTTTAACCGGCGTGGGAGGGAAATACTGAAAATAATGAAAAAGACGGCTTTGTTGCCTGTTGTTATGCGTTATTCGGATATTTGCGGACTTGGTTCGGATAAGCAGGATATATTCCGTCTTGAAAGCCGCTGCGATGATGTTTTTTCACTAAGCGGACAGAATACGGATGTATGCGGCAGAAATTATACCGAAAAAATCGTCATGGTTGATTAACATTGGTTGTTTATACAATTTCTATTAAAAAAATAGACAGTTTTAAAATTAATTTCCATAATTATTTCACAACTTGGAGGAATGATTGATTTGTCACTTAATGTAAAAGAGATAACCACCGAAGATTTTGGACATTGTGCTCTACTCACATACGAAGACACAGAAATTATCGTCACCCTTGATTACGGTCCGAGGATTGTAAGCGTTAAAAGGGGTAACGAACCCGATCTTATATACAGCGAAAAGGATCCGCAGTACCAAAGGAATCATGGACACAAAATGAGGATAACCATAGAGAAAAGTACGAATGCCGTTTACTGTGACGATTACCCTGTACGCTACAGTCCCATGTCCGACGGGGTCAGCTTTATACAGACTCTTAATGATCCCGTGCAGCTTGAGCTTTCGATGGATGTGGTGTTCAATACGGATATCGGAGATTTTATGGTTGTACACAGTGTCTATAATAAATCGAAGGAGGATGTAAAGCTTTCAATCTATACTGAAACACCGTTTGACAGAAAGGGTTTTGTGTTTATTCCGCAGAGTAACATACGAGAAAATGAGCGACCGAGCAGGGTGTTGTCCTTGTGGGATAATTGCCGCTGGGACGATAAAAGACTTTTCATCGGGGAGCAATATGTAACCGTTCACAGCAATATTTCCGAAATGGAGGAGAGCGGGGAATTCAGGCTTATTGGCGGAGATTTTGGAAAAGACAGAATAAAGATAGGCGTAAATAACACCGCGGGATTTTGCGGGTATATTGAAAATGGGTATGCACTTATCAAGAGATACGTTCACAATCGAAATGCACTTTATCCCTTTACAAGCTGTTCCGCTTTTGCAACGGTGAATGATAATTATCTGAGTATACAGAATACAAGTCCGTTTTATCTGATTGGTCCGGGAGAATCGGCAAGGCACATAGAAAGCTGGATATTTGCACATTACGGAAATGAAATCCACTATGATAATGAAACCGAGCTGGACTCATTTATAAATACAATATGACCGTTGGTTTGAGATAAAAAACCCGATAAGCTTTATTCTGCCTATCGGGTATAATTTTATGCAGGGAAGAATGGTATATAGGGTGAAACCATGACGGCGACAGTTCCGCATATTATACCAAGGAAAACACCTGCGATCACGTCTGTCGGATAATGAACAAGAACATACATCCGTGAAAAGCCTATAAGACAGGCATAAAATAAAACGGGTAAAAAAATTGAGGGCATCATCAAAAATACAACGGTGGATACCGCAAATGATGCTGTTGTATGTCCGGAAGGAAAGGAATAATGAGCAGGGTGTTTTATCAGGACATCCTTTTGAAATTCTTTGCTGCACGGTCTGATCCTGCCGACAATGTGCTTGATTGTTACCTCGCCCGCCAGTCCGCCTATAAGCATGGAAAGAATTATCGTGTATCCTACCGGTCTGTATCGGTATATAAGGAGCAAAGGAATGGACAATGCAAACCATATATAACCGTTATTTCCGCTTGTTGTAATTATTATCATGAGCTTGTCAAGTTTTTTTGTATGTTTTGATGAAAGCTTGGTGAGTATACGGTTATCCCACGCTTTAATACGTTCAAGCATAGCCTGCTCCTTTCTCTGAATTATTATAACCATGCCGGCATATACACAATTTGTCCGAACTTTCCGAAAATCGGGTCTTAAAGGTCAGGGAACACCGGCACACTATCGCTATACTAATTATAGCATAAAATAAATAAATATTAAAGTGGTTTGAAAAAAGAATCATTATTCATATAACTTAATTTACAGCTAAACGGCAGCCCCTGTCTTTTGACATGAAGCTGCCTTAATATGAACCGTGTCGCTTCTGTTGGTTTTAAATTTTTACAAGAACATATTCGACCTTTACTTCAACCTCTTTGCCGTTATCATCCTTGGCTTTATATTTTTCGGTTCTTACAAGGCTGATTGAGTCATCATTTTTGTTATTAATAATCTTATATTCAGTGTCTGAAGTGCCGCCGTTTGTTCCGCCATCGGAATTATTTACCCCATCGGGCTGTTTAATATGCAGAGTTACTTTTTCGTCATCATAATCATATGTAAAATTCAGGGTAGGGTCGTCACTTACAGTAATATACCCTGTACCGGATTTTTCAAAAATATATTTCGTGCTTTCATATAACATATCTTTTTTTTCGACACGTTCAACTTCCTTTCCGTCCACATAATATATTTCCTCGTTATATTCCCATGTGCCAAGAGGATTGAAGCTGAAATCCGAACATCCGTTCAGTATTATAAGCGAAAAAAGAAAAATGACAGAAAGCAGACCGTATGCACATTTTTTCATTATAATGACCTCCAACCGTGAAATACAGCGTTACAAAATACCATAAAAACAAAAATAAGACGGGTAAAAAATATGCGCTCGGAAAACTCCGAACGCATATCGTCCTGAACGGACACAGAGTGCGAGTGATGGGACTTGAACCCATACGTCGTGAAACACACGCCCCTCAAACGTGCCTGTCTGCCTATTCCAGCACACTCGCTTATTCATTGTTCCCTCGGAACGTTATTTATTATATAATATCAGTAGGCTTTTGTCAAGCCTTTTTAAAAAAAATATTAAAAAAATTCTGCCGCATACACAAGATGCGGCAGAACTAAGTCAGACACCGAGCTTTTTGGCTTTCTTTTCATATTCCGAGACGAGCTCGGGTTTCCCCATGTCTTCATAAAGTGCCGCGAGATCCTCATATTGAACCGATAGCTCATATGAATATTCATATGCATCTATTCTTGTAAGAACCCTGTATATTTCGGCAGCCTTGAGATAATATTTTTCCGCATCTTCAAAATCCTTTACACATGAATATATATATCCTATGTCACTATAGGCGGAAGCGAGGTTATCGTGATATTCGATTTCCTTGTCATCGGGAGAATCATATATTTTGTCTGAAGCAAGTCCCTCATATATGGATATAACCTTTTCGTATGTTTCAATGGAAGAAGTATAATCCTCCTTGCCGCTGTATGCTTTTGCAAGACAGTCATAGCAGTAGGCGACATCTTCGGCATATTTAGCATAATCACTTTCGGAAAGCTCCGTATAAATTTCAAGTGATTTTTTATAATTTTCCTCCGCCGCCTCATAATTCCCCTTGAAAAAGAATGTATCACCGATATTGCTGTATTGATCGGCGAGCAGCTCTCTGTATTCGGCATTGCCTCCGGCAGAAAGTTCTGTATACATCTCCTGTGCGATATTATGATATGTATATGACTCATCATATTTATCAAGCTTGTTATATATACTTCCGAGGACATCACAGCACGATGCAATAAATGGTTTGTACTTTTCACTATCCTCCGCATATAGAGCAGTATATATATCATAAGCTCTCAGACAGTGCTTCAGAGCCTTTTTAGGCTCATCATTATCATTCAATTCTTCCGCTTCATTCTGTAGTCGTTGTGCAATCTCCGGAGAATCGGAGCCTTCGGTATCCTTTTTGTTTTTTATAAATTCAAACATTACCGTTTCATCCTCTTTGGTCTTTTTATATATTTTATAGTAAGCACGGATTATTGTCAATAAAGAATATAAAATTTTATGTAAATATATAGCTTATTTTACCTGTTTTCCCCATTTAAAATGTCTGTATTTGCAGATAATAAAATTTGCAGAAAATAAATATCTCGGCTTTTGACCGTGAGGTATTGGTATGATTGCCGTAATCACAACTTTATGTTTGTCGGGTTATATTTAAAAGAATATTGCTGCCTTAAAATTACTTATAAGAATTATTAATGAATTACGGCAGAATTGATTATTATAAATCCTGTTTTATTTTACTTTTTGGCGAATTTGTGTTATTATAATATAAAAATGTATAAAAGGATGTATAGATTTGCATAAGGTTAAGATATCACCGAAAAAGCTTGAAGGAACGGTATCGGTGCCGCCGTCAAAAAGTGCCGCCCACAGGGCAATAATATGTGCATCCCTCGCAAGGGGAAAAAGTACTGTCCGACCGATAGACCTGTCCAATGATATAAATGCAACGATAGATTGTATGAAAAATTTAGGAGCGGTTATTACTCTTGACGGGGATACTCTTACGGTTGACGGAACAAATACCTTTAATACGGCAGGAAAGGTACTTGACTGCGGAGAGAGCGGTTCGACACTGCGGTTCCTTATACCCGTTGCAGCGGCAGGAGGTATGGAGGCTGCCTTTGTCGGACATGGAAAGCTCCCCGAAAGACCGATAGGGGTATATGCCGACTGCCTGCCGAAAAAGGGTATAAGCTTTAATACCGCAGGAGGACTTCCGCTTGAAATAAAGGGAAAACTTGAGAGCGGTATTTATGAAATTCCCGGAGATATAAGCTCTCAGTTTATAACAGGTCTTATGCTTGCACTTCCCCTGCTCGAAGGTGACAGCGAAATAAGGCTTACATCAAAGGCTCAGTCTGTCGGATATATTAATATGACAACGGACATAATGCAAACATTCGGTGTAAATGTCGAGGAAACGGATTACGGGTGGAAGATTGCAGGCAAACAAAAATATATCCCGCAGAGCTTTACGGTTGAGGGCGATTGGTCGCACGCTGCATTTTTTATGACAGCCGCCGCTCTTGGAAGTGAAATATGTATAGATAATCTTTCAATGACATCTTCACAGGGAGATAAGAAATGTGTAGAGATATATAGACGGTTTGGTGTTGATATAACCGAAAATAACGGAATATTGACCATAAAATCTGATAAACTTGTCGGAATCGAAATAGATGCGGAAAATATTCCCGATATGGTACCTGCACTGTCTGTTGCCGCGGCATTTGCTGAGGGAAGAACAATAATTAAGGGAGCGGCAAGGTTGAGAATTAAGGAATGTGACAGACTTGCGGCTATGACGGACGGACTTTCAAGGCTCGGCGCAAATATCAGGGAAACAGAGGACGGTCTTATCATTGACGGAACGGATATTCTGCACGGCGGAGAGGTTGAGGGATATAACGACCACAGAATTGTCATGTCGCTTGCAATGGCGGCTGCAAGGTGCGACGGAGATATAATTATATCTGATATGGAAAGTGTAAACAAATCCTATCCGTCATTTTTTGAGGATTACAAAAAACTGGGAGGTAAGGCTGATGTCATCATGGGGTAACGGCGTAAAGATATCAATATTCGGTGAAAGCCACGGGGGAGGTATAGGGGTTGTCATAGACGGACTTCCGTCAGGCGAGAGGCTTGATTTTGATGAAATATATAAACAAATGTACCGCAGGGCTCCCGGAAAGGATAAAACAGCCACACCAAGGCTTGAAAAGGATATTCCGGAGATTTTGTCCGGTGTGCTTAATGATACGACAACAGGTGCGCCGCTTTGTGCAGTTATCAGAAATACGAATACACGTTCGGGGGATTACGGAAATATACTCTCTTGTCCAAGACCGGGTCATGCGGATTACACGGGAAGTGTCAGATATAACGGCTTTAATGATATAAGCGGCGGGGGACATTTTTCCGGAAGACTTACGGCTCCGCTTGTATTTGCCGGTGCAATATGTCGGCAGATACTTGAACGCAGAGGAATAAAAATAGGAGCACATATTTTTTCGATAGGTAATATAAAGGACAGCGGTTTTGACCCTGTTAATATTCCCGATGAGCTTACAGACAGGCTTTCGGGTGAAATATTCGGGCTTATTGACAAGACGAAGGAAGACGCAATGCGTGAACTTATAGAGCAGTGCAGGATGGAGCACGACAGCATAGGCGGCATAGTCGAATGTGCGATAGTAGGAATGCCGGCAGGTGCAGGCTCGCCGATGTTTGACGGGATAGAAAATGTCATTTCCTCAATAGTGTTCGGCATACCTGCTGTAAAGGGAATAGAGTTCGGTGCGGGATTTGCGGCATCTGAAATGCGTGGAAGCATGAATAATGATGAGTTTTACTATGACGGAGATATCGTAAGGACACGGACAAATAATCACGGCGGTATTCTTGGAGGGATAAGCTCGGGTATGCCTATTATATTCAGGACGGCATTCAAGCCGACTCCGTCAATATCAGCGGAGCAGAATACAGTAGATCTCCAAAAGCATGAGAATACGAAAATCATTATTAAAGGACGGCATGATCCTTGTGTAGTCATAAGAGCAGTGCCCGTTGTGGAAGCGGCGGCGGCAGTTGCGGTTATAAATATCCTGAAAGATGTAAATATGCTTTAGTATAAAGAGAAACGGGGGAGAAGAAATGAGTCTTAAGCCTATAAGAGATGAAATAGATCGGATAGATGAACAGCTTATTGAACTTTTTGCAAGACGTATGGAATGTTCAAAAAAGGTTGCACAGTATAAGCATGAAAACGGAATGAAAATATTTAATGCCGAAAGGGAGCGGCAGGTGCTTGAAAGCGTGGCGGAAAAGGCAGGTGAATACGGCGGAAGTGCAAAGCTCCTTTATTCGACTATATTGGAGCTTAGCAGAGCACTGCAGCATGATATGCTCGGAAGCGGAAACGAACTTAAAAACAGGATAGTCGGAGCACAGAGGGATTTGCCTTTTCAGTCGGATAAGGTAAGGATAGCCTGCTTCGGTGTATCGGGAACATATGCACATATGGCGGCAAAAAAGGTATTTCCGAATGCCGAGCCGAAGTTTTATTCTCCGTTTAAGGAGGTATTCAGGGCAATACAGGACGGAAAAGCCGATTTCGGTGTTGTACCGATAGAAAACAGCTCGGCAGGTTCCGTTACGGCGGTTTATGACCTTATGCTGAAATACCGCTTTTACATAGCTGCCGCGGCGGATATTCCCGTAAACCATTGTCTTGCGGCAAAAAAGGGAACGGCATTGGAGAATATAAAATCTATTTATTCTCACGAGCAGGCTTTATCTCAGTGCTCGGATTTTCTTAACAGCCGGAGCGGTGTCACTGTAAAGGAATATGTAAGCACGGCACAGGCTGCGAAAATGGTATCTGAAAGTGAAGATATTTCCTCGGCGGCTATTTGTTCCGAAGAAGCGGCAAAAGAATACGGATTGGAGATAATTCTTCGCGGATTTCAAAATAATCCGAATAATACCACAAGATTTATTGTGATTTCAAAAAATATGTATATTGAACCCGGCTCCGGCAAGATAAGCCTTTGCTTTGCACTTCCTCATGTAACAGGCTCATTGTACAGTACGCTTTGCCGTTTTGCCTCCCACGGACTCAATCTTACAAAAATTGAATCCCGACCAATATACGGTAAATCGTTTGAATATATGTTTTATCTTGACTTTGCGGGAAGTACGGAAAATAGGGATACAGTTGAGCTTATTTGTGCTCTTTCCGATGAACTGGCGGAATTTTCTTTTCTGGGAAATTATAATGAAAAATAATTATATATGTATAATCCGACCGAAAAATACTGCAAAAAATTCCTTGACAACTAAAGATAGGTGTGTTATGATATAAAAGCCGCATACTGTAGGCTTGTAAGTGAGTTATGCTCCGCCTCCGGTAGCGAGTTTATAAACAGGTAGGTGCCAATATGTACGCAGTTATTGAAACAGGCGGAAAGCAGTACAAAGTTACAAACGGCGACGTTGTGTATGTAGAAAAGCTTGATGCCGAAAACGAATCCACGGTTGACTTCAAGGTTGTTGCAGTCAGCACAGACGATGGCTTTAAGGTAGGTGCTCCTTATGTTGACGGGGCAAAGGTAACGGCTAAGGTTCTTGATACCATTAAGGGCAAGAAAATTACGGTTTTCACCTATAAGCCCAAGAAAAGCTCAAAGCGCAAAATGGGTCACAGACAGAGATACACTAAGGTACAGATCGAGTCTATCGAGGCATGATAAGAGCAGAGCTTTTTCGCAGCCGTGAGGGTCTTCTTAAAGGCTTTCATATCACGGGTCATTCGGGAATGGCGGAATACGGGGAGGATGTTATTTGTGCGTTTGTTTCCTCGGCAGCCTATATGGCGGCTAATACCATAACCGATGTGATATGTGCCGATGCTCATGCACAGGCTGACGACGGGGATATGTTGCTTACGGTGTCGGAAAAGGATATATCGGAATGTCAGGTTATACTCGAAGGACTCAGGCTTCATCTGGAGGAAACAGAGAAGCAGTATCCCGATAATTTAAAGGTAATTTTAACGGAGGTGTAAGTTATGCTGAAAATAAATGTACAGTTATTCGCACATAAAAAAGGAGGCGGCTCAACAAAGAACGGCCGTGATTCCGAATCCAAACGTCTTGGCACAAAGCGTGCAGACGGACAGTTTGTTCTTGCGGGAAACATTCTTGTAAAGCAGAGAGGAACACATATTCATCCCGGCAACAATGTGGGTCGCGGTTCGGACGATACCCTTTTTGCGAAGATTGACGGCGTTGTTAAATTCGAGCGTGTAGGCAAAGACCGCAAGCAGGTTTCGGTTTACGCAGCAGAATAAAATATGTTCTTCATTCGCCCCTCACAGACCTTGCGGTTTGGTGTCGGGCGTTTTTTCTTTTTGATTGGTTTTGCAGATGGAAAAATACTTGACAATAATTAGCATATATAATAAACTATAACCACAGATGTTGGAATTTGAGATAATTATTTTATAAGGACTTATGGAGGAACAAAAAATATGAAAGAACGGTTAAAAAAGATTAAACAGATGAGGATTCTGCCTGTATTTTTACTTGCCGTGATAATCATACTCCAGCTTTTAAATGTAACATATACAATTGTAAACAAAAAGAAAGGTTATCATTCAGATGAAATATTCAGTTATGGTCTTTCTAACAGTTTTTATCAGCCGTTTTTACATTCCGACAAAATTTATGTTGATTCAAATGAATATATTAATGTTGATAAATGGATTCCCGGCGAACTGCTCAGAGATTATGTAACGGTTCAGCCGGACGAAACATTCCGGTATGATTCTGTATGGTATAATCAGATGCTGGACAGACATCCACCGCTGTACTATGCCGTATTGCATACAATATGTTCCTTTTTTCCGGATACGTATTCTCCTGTATTCGGATATATAATAAATTATGTATGCTTTATCGTGATGCAGATTTTTCTTTATAAGCTTGCGGTAAATATGCTGAAATCAAAATATCTTGCTCTTTTGTTCTGCTGTTTCTGGGGTTTTACTACAGCGGCTGTGGATATGAATATATTTATAAGAATGTATTGTATGCTTACAATGATGACAGTTATATTTATGTATCTTCATTCCGAAATGTACCGTATATCCCGACAACCCGGACAGAAACCATCGGTAAAAATGTATATAGCCCTCATAACGGTTACTGCATTGGGAGCTCTAACTCAGCATATGTTCTTAATTGTTGCATTTTTGACAGCCGTGTTTTTTTGTATATATTATCTTGCTAAAAAACAGTTCAGGGTATTCTGGAAATATGGTTTTTCAGTTTTGGGAGGAACAGTATTTTCTGTTTTGGTTTTTCCATATACGATAAATCATCTTCTGTCGGAATCAGGCAAAATAAGTTATTCATTGTTTTTCCGTCAGTTATATCTGACTTACAGGTATTTTTTAAGAGATATTGTATCTTTAGCGGGAGGAGAAACTATATTCCTTATAATTACACTCCCTGTATTCCTACTGATTGCCGTTGTTTTTTCCATACCTGTTTTATATTTGCTAAGGGATAAGCCGAAAGTAAAAAAATTTTTATTGTCATTAAAAGCTTTGCCTGAAAAAATTAAAACTGCAAAATTTAAAGCAATTTTAAAGGGTTTGTGGAACAATATTAAAAAAATACATCCCATGTTTTATCTGTTTTTTATATGTATACCGGTAATTTTTGCTATGACAGCATATAGTGTTGATTTTATTTCAATGGGGTATGTGGAAAGATATCTTTTTATTGTTTATCCGCTTGCGGCTTTGGTCTTTTTTGGTTTATTATGTTTTTTATTTACAAGTTTGAAAATTAAGAAAATTGCTGTTACCGTAATAATTTCAGCTATAATTTTTCACTCGATATTTGGACATAATTCAACTTTTCTGTTTGATCAAAAAAGAACTATGGACAGCATAGATGAGCTTACCGCAGGAAACGAATGTATTTTTGTTGTTAAGGACAGAGATGAAAGGTGGCTCCTCGATACTTTACCCGGTGCGGTTTATAATGCGGATAATGTCATGATGACGTATATGACGGAAGATAAAGACGTATTGGAAGAAATAGCATCGCTTAAGACAAATAAAAAAGTATATTTATTTATCAATGCATATACCAGAACTTATGAGGATGAAACATATCTTTATATGTATGACGATAAATATGAAAATGGCAAGAAAAAAATATCTGCTGATGATTATTATAATATTTTCAAAAATATGCCATATTCTACAATGTTTGAATATATAGGAGAATATAGTATTTTCAGCCGTACATATACCATTTATGAATTGGCTTAAAGAGAAGAAAGGCGGTTTAGTATGTTTGTAGATACAGCGAAGATATTTATAAAAGCAGGTGACGGCGGCGACGGTGCGGTTGCTTTTCACAGGGAAAAATATGTTGCCTCGGGCGGTCCCGACGGCGGCGACGGCGGAAGGGGAGGAAATATCGTATTTGCAGCGGATGATAATCTTTCTACACTTGCAGATTTCAGGTATAAAAGGAAATATATCGCTCAAAAAGGAGAGAACGGCAGAGGTTCACGCTGCAACGGAAAAAAAGCCGAGGATCTTATTATCCGTGTCCCGCGAGGTACTCTTATAAGGGAAGTATCAACAGGAAGACTGCTTGCTGATATTTCCGATAAGGAGCCTGTTATTGTCGCAAGAGGCGGAAAAGGCGGCTGGGGAAATACACATTTTGCAACGCCTACACGTCAGACGCCGAGGTTTGCAAAACCCGGACAGCCGGGAGAGGAATTTGAAGTTAAGCTTGAACTTAAGCTGCTTGCCGATGTGGGTATAGTGGGTTTTCCGAATGTAGGAAAGTCTACTTTAATATCCGTAGTAAGCGAGGCAAAACCAATTATTGCAAATTATCATTTTACAACAATTACTCCGGTTTTAGGTGTTGTGCGGATGGGATCGGATTCATCTTTTGTTATGGCGGATATACCGGGTCTTATAGAGGGAGCGGGTGACGGTCTTGGACTGGGGCATCAGTTTTTAAGGCACGTTGAACGCTGCCGTCTGCTTGTCCATATGGTTGACGTATCGGGAAGTGAGGGAAGAGATCCGAAAGAGGATTTTCGCATAATCAATGAGGAGCTTAAGAAATTCAATCCTGAGCTTGCCGAAAGACCGATGATAGTTGCCGCAAATAAATGCGACCTTACTGATGATGAGACAGTGGAGGATTTCCGTAAATTCATAGAAGAACAGGGATATAAATTTTTCCCGATAATGGCGGCTATTTCGTATGAGGTTGAGCCGCTTCTGAAGGAAATTCAGGAGCAGCTTTCAAAGCTTCCTCCGGTTGCACAGTATGAGGCGGAGCCTGCACCGCTGCCGGATATTGACGAGTTGAACAAGGTTGAAATTAATGTTACCAATAAGGGAGGAGTATTCTTTGTTGAGGCGGATAAGCTTCTCAGGGTACTTCGTATGATAGATTTCAATGATACCGATTCATTGCAGTATTTTCAGAAGGTGCTGGAAAGCTCGGGAGTTATAGAGGAACTTAAAAAAGCAGGAATACATGACGGAGATACCGTCAGTTTGTATGATTTTGAATTTGAATATATGGAATGAGGAGGATGTATGTCAAGATTATCTTTATCTGAATGTAACCCGAATGAAATAAGCACGCTCGGTCTTGCGTTTGTCGGTGACGGGGTATATGACCTTATTGTTAGAGAAGAGCTTGTATGTCAGGCAAACCGACCCGTTAAGGAGCTTAATCTGAAAAAAGTTGAATTTGTACGCTGTGAGGCACAGGCAAGACTTGCCAAAAGAATTGAACCGCACCTGACTGAGGAGGAATCCGATATTCTCAGGAGGGGAAGAAATGCACACACGGGTCATGCCCCGAAAAATGCGAGTATGGCTGATTATCATATGGCAACAGCACTTGAAGCACTTATCGGTTATCTTTACCTTTCGGATAATATAGAGAGAATAAGAGAGCTTATAGAACTTGGCAGGGAAGATGAATGATATGAAAAATAAATTTGCTGTTGCACCAAAGCAGTTAGCAAAGGATATTATCGGCGGAATAATCGTTGCTCTTATATCGATACCCATATCAATGGGATATGCACAGATTTCGGGACTGCCTATGCAGTACGGTCTGTACGGCTCGGTTATACCTATATTTCTGTTTGGCCTGCTTACATCATCAAAGGACTTCGTTTTCGGAGTTGACGCCGCTCCGGCAGCACTTGTAGGCGGGGCAATAGCAACAATGGGTATATCAGCCGAATCTGCGGAGGCTATGAATGCCGTTCCGATTATAACCGCGTTGGTTTCGGTATGGCTGTTGGTTTTTTACATATTTAAGGCAGGGAGGATAGTACAGTACATAAGCTCGCCCGTTATGGGCGGTTTTGTTTCCGGTATATGCTGTACTATTATACTTATGCAGGTGCCGAAATTATTCGGCGGTGCGGCAGGAACAGGAGAAGCACCCGAGCTTATAAAGCATATTGTTGAGCAATGCGAAAATTTCAATCCGGTTGCCCTTATTCTCGGTATCTCTACAATAGTACTTATAATGCTTGGAAAAAAATTTATACCGAAGGTGCCGGTTTCCGTTATAGTTATGGTTATCGGAGCATTACTTACCGTATTTTTTCATATTGACGGTATGGGAGTAAAGCTTTTGCCCCACGTTGACAGCGGCTTTGCGGGATTTTTCGTTCCGAATATCGGCGCCTTAAAGGGAAGCGTTGGCGAATATCTTTTTAATTCCCTTTCGGTAGCCGTTGTCATACTGGCGGAATCTCTCCTTGCGTCAAGAGGAAATGCCCTCAAGGACGGATATAAGCTTGATAATAACCGTGAGGTGCTTGCGTATTCCATTGGAAATTTCTCATCCGCACTGACAGGCTGCTGTCCTGTCAACGGAAGCGTATCAAGAACCGGGATTGTTCGTCAGTTCGGGGCAAAATCACAATGGATTTCCATATCTGCGGCGGGTGCAATGATTGCGGTATTGTATTTTGCAACACCGATAATAGAATATATGCCTGTCCCTGTACTCACTGCAATAGTTGTGTCCGCACTTATGAATGCCTGCGAATTTCACGAAGCTAAAAGATTATGGAAAACAAGCAGAAATGAATTTTACATATTCATAGGAGCGTTCTTATCCGTATTATTTTTCGGAACGATAGCCGGAGTTATGATAGGAGTTGTGCTTTCGTTCGTTGCGGTTGTAATTCGTGCGGTGACACCGCCGAGAGCCTTTTTGGGGGTTATAAAGGGGAAGGACGGCTTTTACAGCTTAGGCAGAAACAGTGAAGCAAGGGCAATAAAAGACACTGTTATATATCGTTTCGGCGGAAATCTGTTTTTTGCGAATATTGATACCTTTCAGAATGATATAGAAAATGCTGTAACTCCGGAAACAAAGTATATAATAGTGAATGCCGGTGCGATAGGGAATATAGATATCACAGCGGCGGACAGACTTGTTCTTATGTATGAAGACTATAAAAATAGAGGGATAAAATTTTACATAACCGAGCACGTTGGCGAAGTAAATGATATGCTTAGGAAATACGGTGCGGATAAGCTTCTCAGAAGCGGAGCTGTCAGAATGACGACCGCTCTTGCACTGAGGGATGCGGGACTTGAATATCCGTATAAGCTTGATGCGGATAATAAAGACGGTCAGGGAAAAAAATATACCTTTACACAAAGCAAAGGCATATCTTCAAAAAAGCGTTCGGATGAAAAGCGTCCGAAGCATATAAGCAGGGCGGCAAAGGGTATTCAGCCTGAGCTTGAATGGGTATTCGGAAAGGACAGCCATGTATATATCGACAAAATTACCGACGAGCTTATAGACGAACTTCTCAGTACCGATATTTCTGAGGCAGGACTTGTTGCGGCGGAGAAGCATACGCCATGGGGAAGGATCAATTATTTTGATGAGGATGAGCTTATTGACAGGATAGAGATGCGTATATTCTCACTTTTGAAAAATGACCCCGAAAAAGAGACGATGTTTGAAAAGCTCCTTGAAAAGCGGCGTGAGGAGATAGAGATGCGTATGCTTTCCATGGATCCGCAGATATTTGAGCGACTCAAGGCAAGGCGGACAGAGCACGCCGAGGCTTTGAAAAAGTCCGATCCGGAGGCATATAATATTTTGTTGAGTCACCGTGCCGAGTATATAAAAAGGCTCGAAAAAACTCATCCCGAGCTTGCCGGAAAATACAAAGAGGTTTTCGGTGGGGATGGAGAGAAAAATAAATAATAGTTATATAGAGTTTACTGTATATATCCTCTGTCACGTTTGACTTATACAGAAGCGGCTCAGTCGGAGTTTGTTGAAAAACCGGACTGAGCCGTTGTGCTTATTTATCAGGATTTGGGGCTGTCTCACAAGCGTAAAAAACGCAGTGCGGCAGCTCTTGCATTTTTGTATAGTTGTGTTTGTTATTTTTTGGTCGCCGCCTTTCTTACTGCGACAGCCACTTATATTTATTGTTTTTCTGCACAAGCAGCGGCTAAGTCGGTATAGGATGACTCTCCGTCAATGCGATGTACATATCCGCACACAGTGCAACGGATAGCATAAAAATATGGTACTGCCCGTCGGTAATATTTATCTCATAGCCTTCACCCTGCTGGGTCCAGCATTTTTTCTGAGTCATAATTACCTCTCCGCCGGAATTCAGCATGGAAAATCTTCCGTCCGCCATACTTCCGATAAAACGAAATGTGCTGCCGTATATTGCAAAGGAAAACTGATTATTTATACATGGAATAAGAGCGTAAAATCTTCTTGAACACCTTATTGTAAAATAATTCAGCATAAAATTATTGAATTTGATTACGGAAACGTTCTGACCTTCACTATCCTTCATGGTAATGCGGAGCGAGGGGGAAGCCTCGACGTACGCTGTATATACAGGCTCGGCGTTACCGTTATATATTGTGAATCCGTCAAGACAAGCTGTACCACGTTTAATGAAAAATTTCATGCCGAACCCTCCCGAAAAATTGTTTCTGTATTTATTTTACCCAAAAAAAGCGTCTTCAATCATAGTTTTAGGTATATGAGTGAGTTTTGATATATCCTCTGCCGTAATGCTGTCCATACCGACGGTTAAGTCGCCCTCAAAGGCGAGCAGCAGGTGAGCCGCAAAGCAATCCGCCTCCCTTTCGTACCTATTGACACAGAAGCTTGTATCAAGACTCAGTTGTATTGTATTTGTTGTTCCGTGCAATATGATATGACCGAGCTCATGTGCGGCAGTGATCCGCCGGTTATAATAATTCAATGAGGTATTAAGCACTATGAACGGTATTTCCTCCATAGTTACGGTAAAACCGTTGATATGTTCCGGTAAATCCCTGTCAACTATTATTATTCCCATTTTTTCGCAGATTAAAAACGGATCTGCACTTCCGTATTTATGTATAAGCTGTTTAACGATATGTTCTGTTTTATTCATATAGCTCTCCGTTTATCCGAATGATTCTTTTCTGTGCTGTTTTGCAAGTGCGGCGACAGCCTTTATAGCGTCAACAATTTTTTTCTTATCGTCCTCGTTAAGAAGGATACCATCGAACATCAATCCCTGTTGAGAACTCAGAACCTGTGTAAATTCGTCAAAAACCAACGAAAGCTCGCATACTCCGTGCTTTTGATCGGATTTGTCCTTGCCGAGAAGATAATCAGCCGATGTTCCGAATACCGAGCAGATTTTAAGTATCATTTCACTGTCCGGCTGACGTCTGCCCTGTTCATACATCCCGACCGAAGAAGAAGATATCCCGAGCATTTCCGCGAGCTCGGACTGAGTCATTCCTCTGTTTTTTCTAAGTTCCCTGATCTTGTTTCCCAGATGGTTTTTCATACTGTCCCCCGAAGATTTCCGCCACAGAAAAGCGGCTGAATTATTGTTTCTAATATTATA
The DNA here is from genome assembly GCA_947585965.1 of uncultured Clostridia bacterium. Lineage (GTDB taxonomy): Bacteria > Bacillota > Clostridia > Oscillospirales > Acutalibacteraceae > UBA1213. The sequence continues at coordinate 3,615 of CANPXK010000036.1, read as the reverse complement.
ACACCACGATACGTGTATTTCAAGTGCTATTTTTTATTATGTCATGAATTATACAATATATGCGACAATAAGGAAAAAAATGAAAATCAGCTATTGATTTTTACTTCAAATGGTATATAATTATTTATAGGGCGAAGTTTAAATACACATATAAGTATAACAAGTGTATTTGATATGCCTGAATTTTTAAAAACATTTACTACACGAATCGTGTGGAAAGGAGTTAATATGACATATAAAGAGTGGGCGGAGGAATACTTTGAGAGTGCAAGGAATCTGAAAAGTCAGATATCGGAGCTTAAGGAGGAGATGAAGGCCGTGACTGCGGACAAGCTTGCGGAACTTACAAACAGAATTAATATTATGACAACAATGTATTATGAATGTATGGATACAGCAAGACTTCTTGCAAGAAGGAAGGGGGAATGCTGATGAGGACTGTCATAAGATATATCGGTGAAAGTGAAGAAAAGGAGATGTCGCTTTTTGCCTTTCTTAATAACAGGGAGGATGGAGATAATGATCGGCAGCGGAGCAGGATGAAGCGTATATTGAAGCTTGCTATGGAAAATGAGCTTACCCAAAGACAGAAAGACTGTATAAATATGAAATTCTATTCAGGGATGAAGGTTTGTGAAATTGCGGACAGGCTCAATATAAAGACGGCAACCGTATATAAGCATATAAGAAAGGGGATAGCGGCAATAAAACATTGTTCAATATACCTCTGATACATAAATTTTTTTAAAAAATTGATTATATGAATAAAAAAATAAAAAATGACAATGCTATTAGGGACAGAATTATTTTGGAGGTATTTTATATGCTTGATAAAATTTCATTGATACTGCTTATAATCGGCGGACTTAACTGGGGTGCTGTCGGTATATTCCAGTTTGATATTGTCGCATGGATCTGCGGCGGACAGACAGGTATAATAAGCAGAATAATCTATACCCTTGTGGCACTTGCCGCAATATGGTGTATTTCACTCTTGTTTCGTGACGATACGTCCTACAGTAAGGATAGATCGGCATACAGTGAGTAATACCGATCATACGACAAGAATTATACCAAAACTGTAAAAAAACGGTCTGCCGCTCTTAGGTGTGCGGCAGACCGTCATTATTTTGTCACTTTCCCAACATAATCTCTGTTATATGTCCGTTATTATCGGTTTTGACAGTATATGAGATTTTTGAATCTGAGGAATATGAAAAGCCTTTCTCTGCCTGCGAAAGCTTGATATTTTCCTTATTTTTCCTAAGATCCTTCATAATTCCGGAAACAGCTGCGGGAAATGAATCGTCAGGGATCAATAATGAGTCGCTGCGGCATATAAGTGAACCGAGTGAAATGGTATATTTCCCGTTTGAACATCGAAAGCTCAGTCCGGACAGATTTTCCGGAGAATTGAGTGTAACCGACTCAACGTTGTCACTTAAAAAGCCCAATGTGCAGTTATAATCGTTTCCGAGATAATTTATAACACAGTTTCTTTCCTTTTCAAGTCTGAGCTCAGGTGTGTTGTCTTTTTCGGAGCAGGCTCCTGCTGAAATCATAAGTATCATTGCCGACAGTGCCGCAATAAGTTTTTTCAAATCTCCGACCGCCTTTCACACAGTATTGATATTTATCTTTAAAGGTTTTCCGCACTGTTATATCATATTCATATATTGTATATTTATGATAAAAATGCTCCCGTGTCAGATTACCGGGAGCATTTGGAATTATTATTTAAGTATATATTTAAGTTCTTCAAGCATATCGCTCGGGAGCATGGTGCGTGGAGAATATTTTTCAGCACACTTATCACCGGCAAGTCCGTGGTAATATACTCCGTTTATCGCTGCTTCATCATAGTTCATACCCTGTGCAAGGAAAGATGCGACCATTCCTGCAAGAATATCTCCGCTTCCTCCCTTTGCCATGCCGTTGTTTCCGGTGAGATTGACATAGACATTTCCGTCAGGGAAAGCTATCAGTGTGTTTGCACCCTTAAGTATGACAGTCACTCCGTATTCACAGGCAAAATCCCTTGCTATACCGTATCTGTTTTTCTGTATATCGGAAACGTTCGTACCCGTAAGAACTGCCATTTCACCGGGGTGGGGTGTAAGTATAACAGGTGCGCTGCATTGTCTTAATATATCTTTATTCATGGTTATGGAGTTTATTCCGTCGGCATCGAGAACAACCGGTTTATTCGATGTACTTATCATTGCCGAAACAAGCTCCGCCATATCACCGCTCGTTCCGAGTCCGCAGCCGATAAGTATAGCATTTGCCTTTTCAAGTATTTCATACTGTAATTTGTCAAACGAATTTATACTTATAAGACCATCATTTGATTGTTCAAGCGGTACAAATACTGCTTCCGTAAGCTTTGAAGCCGCAATAGGATAAATCCCCTCCGGGACAGCCGCACGTAAAATACCCACACCGCTGCGAAGTGCAGCCATTCCCGAGAGTACGGCTGCTCCGGACATTCCGCAGCTTCCGCAGACTGAAAGCAATGTTCCGTTTGTTCCCTTGTGTGCGGATTTTTTCCTCTCCTTAAGCGGATGTGTTTCGACAAATTCGTCGGTGGTTTTCATCACATATGTACAGCCATCAATAAGCGGCTGAGGAATACCTATACGTGCAACGGAAACCTTTCCGCAGTAATCCGTTGAAGGATAAAGAACATGAAGAGGTTTGAGTGTTGTGAATGATACCGTGTAATCGGCATGGAAACAATCATCCGGAATCTCTCCGGTGTTGCATATAATACCGCTCGGGGTATCAACGGCAATTTTTACCGCCTTGGTATTTTTATTGCAGTAACTTATAAGTTGTGCACTGAAAGGGTCAAGCACATCTCTGAATGATATTCCGTATATTGCGTCTATAAGTATCTCCGAGTCATTCACAGCGTTCATACATTCCTCAGGTTTTTCCGTAAAAGACAGGACATTGACTTTATCCGGTATTATTTCAAAATTTAATTTACCGAGATCTGTTGCGGGGTATTCATTTGCTATTATAACTGTTACATCACTCATAAGGGAAAGGAATCTTGCTGTGACAAATCCGTCACCGCCGTTATTTCCCTTTCCGCAAAGTACGGTTACTTTTTTTAGTTTATTCTGTATTATGATTTTTGTTGCGAGTTCAGCAACAGCAGCACCCGCCTGTTCCATCAGAGAAGCCAAAGGAAGACCGTTTCTGACATATGTTCTTTCAATATTAAGCATTTCTCCGCTTTCTACAACTATCATTGTTATCACCTCGTTATTTTTTTAGCTTATGTGCAGAATACTGTTTATCCGGGCAGTATATACACTTTAACTCCTTATACTATTCTAACACTGTAATTCATATTTTTCAATTAAAAATCAGTATTTTTTGTGCAATTATCTCAGAAAACAGTATATTGTTAATAAAGAAAATAATTATTTTTTATATTTAATAATAAATTTTTGATATTGTATTGACAATTGCAAAAAAAAAATATAAAATATTACTGTTGCCTTTTGGTGGCTGTAATATTTGTTATGGAGAGGTATCGAAGTGGTCATAACGGGGCTGACTCGAAATCAGTTTGACGGCAACGTCACGCGGGTTCGAATCCCG
>CANPXK010000035.1 GCA_947585965.1 uncultured Clostridia bacterium | reverse complement strand
GTTATCCTTATCGACATTAATACTTGTAAGTCCGGTACAACCCCAAAATGCCCAATCGCCTATTTCCGTAACACTGTCAGGTATTGTTACACTTGTCAGTCTTTTGCAACACCAAAACATACCCTTACCTATCTTTGTAACACTGTCAGAAATTGTTACGCTTGTCAGCCCTGTGCAACCATCAAACGCATACTTACCTATTGATGTAACACTGTCAGGTATTGTTACACTTGTCAGTCCTGTGCAGCCCTCAAATGCTTCATTCCCTATTGATGTGACAGACTTACCGTCAATTTTGGAAGGAATAACAACATCTCCGCCGTTTCCGGTATAACCTGTAATCGTTACACTGCCGTCCTCGTTTTCTTCCCATTTAAAACCATCATTAGTTATGTCTCTGCTTATAAACATATTAATTCTCCTTTAAACTTTTAAATTTGACTTTGTATTGAAATCATAATATTGTTGAGCGATGTATGGATAAAGTGACTCAATCATTTCCATTGCCCTCCATTCTGAACCTTTTATACCTATATCGTTTAGATACTGTTTAATATCTCTTTTATAGAGTTTATATCCATTTTTTCTCATTCCCCTACATTGGCAAAATAGTCTAAATGTAAATGTCTTAAACATTGATGGCTGGTTACACCAAGCAGCAACAGCGGCATAAAATGATGAAAACTTAGACTGGTATACCTTTTCAAAGCGCATTATATACGGCTTCGCACCGTATCTGCTTAGTATATCAATTCTATCAAACAAATTTCTTATATATGTTTCCCAGAACAAATCATCATACTTATTTTCTTTGTCACATCCGCAAAAAACATAAAATTTTAATTCTCTTTTCCAATCCGGTACAATTTTTCTAATCAATTCAAGCTTTGATATTATTAAATCTTTATCTTCGATATTATCAAAGGCAAAAATCATCTCTCCATCGTACTTCCACTTAGAAATTTCAAGTATTTTTTCTGCTGTCAATAGTCTTTCATCTAACCCTTGCTTGAACTGAAATCTCTTTCCACTATCAACTACTGGTTGTATTAACTCTTTCCATTTTGAATACCCGAAGAAATTATCATCTAAAAAACATATTTTGGGTCTACTATCGTCTAAAAATTCACTTAAAGGACTTGCTTGGACAGCACCTTTATAATTTCTATTTACACAATAATAACAACCTCTAAAACATTTTCTTGTAAGGTAGCCTATAGAATAATCAAGATAATACTTAAACTCAGAACGCTTTGCTCCATTGGCTATTGCATTGTTTACCCATTCATCATACAAATGATAATCCGGCATAATATGTTCTATTTCATAAGGTAGGTTTGGTGCTTTGTCATAGAAGAAACCGGTACCACCATATACAATATTGGGTTGTTTTAAAAAATCATTATTTTCATACCATTCTAAAATATTATCAGATGTTTTATTTGTTTTATCTTCCGGTTCTCCCGGAATTTCTGTATCAGTAAATACTTTTGAAATGTACACTTTATCAAATAATTCTAAATTTTTATAGTCGGTCTTTAATATAACATTATCGCCAAGTTTCTTATGATAAGCTGATATTTTCATAGAACATAAATTTGGAAACCTGTGTTTCTTTTTACCTACAATATCAGCATCTATAAGCGCAATTTCTTTATTCAATTTACCCTCCAAATCTTTTAATAAAACATCTATCCTTTTCATCAATATTACTGATTAGTGCTTCCCAAACCGCCATTGCGAATATTTGTTGCATTATCATCAATCGTAATACCATAAGGTACAAACACGCCTTGACAAAAAGCATCGCCATTATAAATAGTTATTGATTTATTAAATGTCTTATCATTATTTGATAACTTAACAAAAATATGCCCTTCATTAACTTTATTATTATAATAATCAGAATCAATAATCCCCGTACCGTTAGAAAGAGACACACCATACTTAAAACCAATAGAGCTACGAATGAATTCAGTTAGTACCCATCCCCCCTCAATTAACACCTTAATTCCTGTAGGAATTTTAATGTTATGTCCTGCGGTCAACGTAAATGAAATTGGTGCATAAAAGTCATATCCGGCACTTCCCTTAGTAGCTCGTTGCGGGAGTTTAATATTGTTATAAATTGACTTTATGTACATTTCATCATATTTAATATTGTCACATCCAAAACACTCAATAAAATCTTTTTCAAACTGCTTATAACTTACTTTCTCGAACTTCGCTATTTTATTCATTGTAATACACCTCTAAATAATTTTCCTAACAATTGCACAAAATAATTTTGTTGTTTTTAAAAGACTTTTGTACATCTATAACTCTTTGATTTGAGCTACCAACCCATAAAACCTGTTTATGGTTTATATCCTGTTTATCAATTTCAAATTGCCCATCTGCAAGAACGTCTGATAGTCCAACCGTCATTAACCTTGTTAAAGCACTTGATGATGTTTGATGTAAAATATTTTCCCAAGTATAGCCAGTGAAAATCCATATTTTCTTTTCTGGATATAGTAATTTTAGTCTTTTAATAATTCTTAGTATAGTTGATACATTTTCATCTGCTAATGGTTCTCCACCTAAAAAAGAAATTCTTTGAATATACGGTTTATTTGCTAACTCAATGAATTTATCTTCAATTTCTTGTGTCCATTCATATCCACCATCAAAACCCCACGTTTCTTGATTAAAACACCCTTGACAGTGGAAATGACATCCTTGAACGAACAGGGATATTCCAACTCCCTGCCCGTTTGAAATGTCCATTTTGCGAATTAGTGAATACCTCATTATGAATCACCATCATACACTTTATCGTCAATATGTAATACTCTTTCTTGAATTTCTTGTGTTCTACCTTGATTCCAAAAATTAGTACCGATATATCCACAAGTTCTTCTTGCAACGCTCATTTTGTTCTGATCACGATTGCCACAATTTGGGCATTCCCAAATTAGTTTACCAGATGTTTTATCAGTAATGATTTTGATTTCTTTATCATAACCACAAACCATACAATAATCACTCTTTGAGTTGAGTTCCGCATACATAATATTGTTATAAATAAACTGCATTAGCTGAATGACTACTTGTAAGTTATCATTCATATTCGGAATTTCAACATAACTAATTGCACCACCGGGAGATAATTTCTGGAATTTTGCTTCAAGTTCTAATTTATCAAATGCATTTATTTCCTCAAACACCGGCACATGATAAGAATTTGTAATATAGTTCCTATCTGTAATTCCTTCAATTTCACCAAAACGTTTCTTTAGACATTTCGCAAATTTATATGTAGTACTCTCAATCGGCGAACCATACAAACTATAATCAATGTGTTCAGCCTCTTTCCATTGGGTGCATTTATCATTTAATGCTTGCATTACCTTTAAGCCAAAAGCCTCTCCAGCACCACCATCTGTATGACTATTCCCAGTCATATATTTTACACATTCATACAGTCCTGCATATCCAAGCGAAATTGTTGAGTAACCATTATGAAGCAATTTATCAATAGGTTCCCCTTTTTTTAACCTTGCAAGAGCACCGTGCTGCCACAAGATAGGTGCAACATCTGATGGAGTTCCTTCAAGTCTTTTGTGACGTAGCTGCAAAGCCTTATGACAAAGTTCTGTACGGGTTTCAAATAATTTCCAAAATGTGTCCATATCTTTGTTTGATGAGAGTGCAATATCTGGCAGATTAATAGTTACAACACCTTGATTAAATCTGCCGTAATACTGTGGTTCACCATTTTCATTAATATATGGAGTAAGAAAACTTCTACATCCCATACAAGGATAACAATTACCATTTCCATTCTTATCGACTTTATATTCGAGCATTTTCTTTTCAGAAATATAATCTGGTACAAGACGTTTTGCTGAACATTCTGCTGCAAGTTTAGTCAGATAAAAATACTTACTATTTTCATAGACATTATCTTCTTCAAGAACATATAGTAACTTTGGAAATGCTGGCGTAACCCATACACCTTTTTCATTTTTAACACCCTGAATCCGCTGCCTTAATACTTCTTCAATGATAAGTGCAAGGTCTGCCTTTGTTTGTTCATCTTTGGCTTCTCCAAGATACATAAAGACAGATAAAAAAGGAGCTTGCCCATTGGTAGTCATTAATGTAACAACTTGATACTGAATTGTCTGAACGCCTTTGTTAATTTCATCTTTCAATCGTTTATTAACAATTGACATATATTCATTATAATCAGTTTCACTCTTTGGTTCTCGACCAGTAAATTCAATATATTCTGCTAAAACTTGTTCTTTAATTTTCTTCCTACTAACATCAACAAACGGAGCAAGATGTGTAAGACTTATACTTTGACCGCCATACTGACTCGAAGCTACTTGTGCGATGATTTGTGTTGCGACATTGCAAGCTGTAGAAAAACTATGAGGTTTTTCTATCATGACGTTGCTGATTACAGTTCCATTTTGTAACATATCTTCTAAATTTATAAGATCACAATTATGCAGTGTTCGCTGACCAAAATAATCTATATCATGGAAGTGGATTATTCCCTCCTCATGGGCTTGTATAATATCTGGTGTAAGTAACATTCTTTTGCTAATATCTTCACTTTCAATTCCTGCCATATAGTCTCTTTGTGTGGTTACAAGCATCGCATTTTTATTAGAGTTTTCTTCATTCCAATATTCGCTATTATGTTCCAACAGTTCCATAATTGATTCATCAGTAGAATTCTTTACATCTCTCTGAAACTCCCTAACTCTACGATAACCCTCATATGATTTAGCTGTAAGAATTTCGCCTTTTGCAATCAGTTTCTCAAAAACCATTGCTTCGACCATATAGATATCGAGGTCATCAACATTCCGTACCTCACTTTCAATTTCACTGGCAATACTTCTTGCAATTTCCGGTTTAATAATTCCGCTACCGAATGTCATTGCTTTCATAATTGCTTCGTAAATTTTTTCTTTATTAAATATTGCTTCAGAACAATCTCTTTTAATAATATTCATTCTAACACTCCTGTAATACTTTTTCTAATTTAATTAAACTGATAAGAAATTTTGAATGTAATCAATAGCATCTTCATAAATCGTTTCATGATGAAAAATTGCAGATTTAATGTGCGGTTCTAATTCTGCTACTAATTTTCCTATACCAATAACAAAAATATGTTTATTGCTAAATTCATTTATGGAGTCAATGATCCCAATTTCATAAAGATTATTTTCATCAACTTCTTCTACATTCATAATTACAACATCACTATCATAGATTTGTCGCCTATTCCATTCTTCAAATTCTTTATCTTTAAATCCTGCTTTGTATAAAGGTGGGTGGATAAATGAAATTATATTGTCTGCTTGCGAACAGATTTCTTCTACCTGTCTACGCCATATCATATTATCTCCACCCAGCGTATAAACTTTAATTATTTTCATATAACCTACCTATTATTAAATAGTAAAAGCTGTTTAAATTATTTTTTTTAGGGTTCCGTTTTGTAAATTTCTTGTAAACACTTTAACATTTGATTTTTACCCAAGTGGAATTTAGTGTTCCCAATTACATAATTAACTTCTTGCATTACTTTATTAAATTGTCCAATATTACGTGCTAAGCCCCCATTTTATAGCCCCATGTTGAGTCATAGTAAAACCTTTTCAACTATTTAATGTATAAATTACAAATAAACAACAATCTAATTTGTAGTTATTTGTTTTTCTGATTTAATGTTATTATAGTATATTTTATATTGATTGTCAATACTTTTTCCGATTTAATTTTAAATTTAATAAAATTTTGCATCAGGGTAATTCTCAACAATAATTTATAATTGAAATTATATGATTTACTATCAAACGAATATACATAATAATTCGGAAATCCAACTATCACTGTTTAGTTTATAATCTAATATAATACATAGACTATAATTTCAATATCAAAATTTTCAAATACACCTTTAATTGTATCTACAACTTTCCCCAATTTAGCTTATCCAATCCTGACCCAATTCTTGGCATAGCCAATTTGGTAATACTTAAATTCTCACATTGCCCCCCTCATATCAACGAGTGCATCATATAAAAAAATCATAAGTTGGCTTATAAAAACATCTTGCTTTAGTAACAAGATTAAATACATTATCAACTAATAACGCTTCTCCTACATAACCATATTTTTCGTTATTGAATATAGGATAATTTCTATAAAGTTTATATCGCATATTATATACTTCATTAAACTTTTTAGCGATACCAGCACCAAGTGCAAAATCACCGAAGATACAATGCGCAAGTTAATATCCTTGCGGAGCGAAAAACAAATCACCATTTCTTTTAGTAAAAGTCATAATATAATGCCTCCAATGTTTTCCTTTTAGCTTGACACTTCAATAGTAAAATTTTAGATATTGTCTACTTTTTCATATTTTTTAAGCCAGATTTCGGATGTACCTGTAATAGGCTCGTATGTACCATTATCTAATCTTCTTAATTTTGGTTTTTTGGTTTGACTTGACACACGGATGATATCGCACTTTCCAAGCTTATTTTTATCAAAAGTTTTCTTATCAATCTTAACTTCAAGCATAGTACCGTTTTTTAAAGAATACACTTTTAATCTTGGAGAATATTTTATATCTACAGACATTACCACTAACATTTTACTATATCTACTATCTGCAATGTCAAGATAACCAAGATGTTCTACTTGTGCTTTAACTTTTTCATTAAGCGTTCTTTTGGGAAATTCTATATGTTTTGCAAACTCTGTCAAAAGACTTCTTGTATGTATCTTTGAGAACGTTTTATCCGTTTCTTGCTCTGCAAATGGTCTTACAATATCATATTTGATACCAAAATTATCTAACTTATCTTTTTTTATTTGAATTTTACCACTAAATTCATCAAACAAATTTGAAAGCTTCAATAGATAATTTGTATCTCCAAATTCTTCAAAAAAATCAAGATCAATAAGAATATTTAATTGTCTGGAATTAAGACTTGTTTTTTCTTTGAGGTCATAAAGCAAATCAATAAAAGTATTGTAATCATTATTTCTTAATGTGTAGATTTCATCGGCAACATTTGCATTCATAAACTTAATTGATGAGATACCTTTGAATATTTGATTGGTTTCTTTATCAAAATTATATGTAGCGATAGAATGTCTAAATTTTATTGGAGAAATTGTGATTCCTTGTTTTTTTGCATAATTAATAATCGCTAAACTTTTTTCTTCTTTTCCCTCAAAAATGTTTAGAGCTGTCGTAATAAATTCGAGCGGATAATAATATCTTAAATAGCCGCAGATATAACCAATCCAGGAATATGGGTCTGCATGGTTTTTCGAGAACAGATAATCACTTGCATCTTCAATAACTTTGATAAAGTTCACAATCAACACTTCGGATTTTTCTTCTTCGACACCATACTTCTCTTTCATAGTTTTAATGAATCCAGCTTTAATTTTTGGAATAAACTTTTCTGTTCCAGTCTTTTTGGCGAAACCACGGCGGACTAAATCAGCTTCTCCCATCGTATAACCGCAGAATGAATGTAAAAATTCAATTATCTGTTCCTGATAGACGAGATAACCAAGCGTTGGAGCAAGGAAATCATTTAAAGCCTTATGCCCGTTGTCTTGATAAATTCCTTGTGCGAGTTTGTCACGATATGACTCACCGGCAGGTCTAATAGCACCATTTCCGATTGATAGTAAATCCATATAGGATAGGTTTTTGTTTCCCTTGCGGATTCTTGTAATCGTTTCATCGCTTAATAATTGCTTTAAGTATTGTGTTGCACTTTGACTTTCCCATTGAAATATCATAGTCGTATCATCTCTGATACTCTGCCATACTTTATCATCATCTGACGGAATATTATCTGGTGTTGCGAATGGAATGTTTGCAAGTTCGCAAGTTTTATAAATGAGTCCTATGTTGTCGAGACCAAGTATGTCCAATTTCACAAAATTTAAAGAATCAATTTCTTTCATATTTAGCATAGAAATCGGATATTCGTCAGATGATGTTGTAAAAGTTCCAAACCATTCATCAACCGGCATAGGAGAAACTACGCAGCCAGCGGGGTGATTACCAACGGAAACAACAACGCCATTTACCATATCAACATATTTGAAAACGTCTTTGTATTTCTTTCGTGCCGTTGCTTCATCAGTATCGCACAAAGAAATTATTTCTTCTGAAAGCTGAATATAGTTGCCACTAACTTTATCAATTTCTTTTTGTAGATCTTCTGGCATACTATATGATTGACCTTGACCATTATAATATTTGCATAAGTCTTCATACTCATCATATTTTTTTTGCCATTTTGGACTTAACTTTGAGTAGAAATCGGAATCTTTGTATAATGCTCTGCATACGTCACGAATTGCACCTTTCAATGCAATTGTATTAAACGTAACAATGTCGCAACAATAAAGACCATGTTTGCCATAAAGATAATCTTTAACTGACTTCCTATCCTCTGATAACCAATCCGAGTCCACATCAGCTAGACTTACACGCTCCTTATTCATAAAGCGCTCAAAATTCAAGTTGTACTTAACACTATCAATCTCTGTGATATACAATAGATATGCTATAATGCTACCGGAAACAGAGCCACGAGAGTACCCATACTTGATCCCACGCTTTCGCATTTCCGACTTATAGTTTTCTTCGAGAAGCATAAAATCAATAGCACCATTGTGTTTATAAACATCGTATTCATAATGAATTCTATCAAGGTATTCCTGACAATTCGGATAATTTACTATGCCACGACTTTTATATCCTTCGTTAATCTTCTGCCTAAACACTTCCTCTGAATTGTTATATAACTTAGGGTACTTAGGCGAATAGTCGATTGCAAATTCTTCAATCACATCTGCCATTTTGTTTGTGTTTTCAATAGCCTGTAAAACAATATCAATTGGCAAAGAGTTTTGTTTTTCGTATGCGGCAACTAATTGTTCATACGACTTGAATGTTAAATCCCAAGCATCTTCATTTGAAAAATGTACATTTTTTGCCTTTTGCAGCATTGCTCTGCCATCCATATGTACATCATTTAAAGCGTGGGCATCAGTTCCGGCGATAAGAGGAACCCCCATATCAAGAGAGAGCTGATATAATAACTTATTATACTCAATCTGATCTGCACAATTATGATGCTGAATTTCCAAAAAACATCTATGTTTATTATGTTCAACAAAGTTCAAAAATTTTTCTTTTGCCGAAGGTGTTCCACTATATAAAACGCCACCAAGACAAGCAGATGTAATTATTATATTATCAGATGTAGCATAAAGTTCCTCAAATGAAATCCTCGGCATATAATAAAAGTGAAAATCATCTCTGCAAAATGATTTTGAAACAAGTTTGTTTAGCTCTTTTACGCCATCATAATTTTTTGCAATGAGTACAATATGATAATTGTCTCTTGTCTTTTTTTCACTTTGTCCATTATCTTCTGTTAAGTAGGCTTCAATAGCATGAATGTATTTCATACCACAAGATTCTATATATTCTTTCTTTTTTAACCACGCAAACAAAGAACCATGTTCGCTAAATGCAAATGCTTTCATACCAAGCTCTTTTGCTGCATCTACATAATCGTGGAAGTCTGTAATACTATCAATGTTTGTAACACCATTACTCAACATCGTGTGAATGTGATAAGGAGTATAATTTTTAACCATATTGCACTCTACCTCTACTTCCATGCTACGGTCTTTGCATATTCACAACTATTGCGAAAACTACATAAATTTGTACAATAAAAATAATTTAATGTGGCGTTGTAATCTTTTTCATTTTCTATTATATGAATCGTATCAATAAGCCAATCTAGTGCAACGAGATATTCCTTTTCTTCAAACGGAATTTTCGCCATTTTTTTGTCTTTAAAATGATTCCAAATGAATTCTTTAGGATATTCATTGTACATATCAACTATGGCTTTGGCATATAGATACATCTGTTTCTTGTATTTTGGGAAAGTTGTCTTCGCTCTATAATTAAGGCTACCATCCAAATTAAAAGGATAACTGCTTGATTTATGATCTAAAATAACTATCTTATTATCTTTTTTATCACGCAGCAATAAATCTATGTAGCCAATAAATTTATATCCCAGTATTTTAAATTTTATCTCCTTTTCAACACCAAGTATTTCATAGTCATTTAACCATCCGAAATCGACATTTGCAAAATAATCTGCACACGTTTCAAATGTTTTATCCATAGTTGATTTGCTTGTTTTGTAGAAAACATTGTTATCAAAATTATCCACATAATATTGCGATGCTTCATCTGGTGTCAGTTCGCCATTAAAAATCGTCGCAAGAATCTCGTGAACATAGCTGCCAACTTCTGCATAAAAATTACCCTCAGACAGATATTCCGCATTGTCATTGATAATATAATTTAAGTAGAATTCATATTTACAATTCTCAAAGGAAGTCAGCCTTGAATAAGACCAGCACATTTTGTCAATATCTTCTTTGTACTCGCACATTAAACCACCTTCTTTCTATTACTATATAATTCTTCCCATATTTCTTTACCAAGGTCTACCGGTGCATTTTTAGTATCCTTTCCTCCAAGCAAATGTTTTTTATCTTGAATTATATAGACATTTGTAATTCGCTTTAATTTATCAATGCTTTGCCAAACGCCATTATCTCTATAATCAACATCAGAGTCATAAGCAAAAACAATATTGACTTTAAGTTTTGCCAACAAATCAACTTGTTCTTTTGTAAGTGTGTGTTTTTCAGCCGAAGCACAATTTTTATATCCCCAACCGTAGGCTTTCATTACTGATTTTATTGACTCAAAAATAATAATTTCATTTGCAGCATTTACATATGGCAACGTAATGTTTAAGCCTTGAAAATAATCCATAACTCCAACTGTAAAGTAATTGATATACTTTGGTATTTTAAGAGCTTTGAAATTTTTATTTCTGGTTCTTCCCTTTATATTGATTAGATTGCCATTAATATCACAAACCGGATATACAATTTTGTTCTGACCTGTATCTATTCTTATATCAAACAAATCCATAACTTCTTGCTTAATACCTTCAACAAGCCATTCTTGTACGGGTTCATGTTTATATTTATTAAATTCTTTCCAATCTAAAATCTGATGTTTATATGGATTTTGTTTTGGCTTATTTAAGTCCCTTACTTTTTTTAAAAATGTTATAGTACTCGAATGACATATTTGGGATAAGTCAACTTTTGCTAATTGTGACGCCTTTTTAACTGCAACTTCAAATTTTAGACCTTCAAAATCCATTAAATATCCAATGATACCTCCAGAACGGTGGCAAGAAAAGCAATAATATAAATTTTTTGCAGGAGTAAAAGAAAGGGATGGTGTTTTGTCTGTATGTGCCGGACAATGAGCAAAATAGTTATCACCTTTCTTTTCCAATTCCAAAAATTGACTCGCATATCCTAAAAGGTCAGCATTGTCGTTGATTTGTTGTAGAACCTCATCATCATAATTGCCCAAATCTGCTGACCTCCTTGACTAATTATTTTTCCATCCATATATAGCTATGAAAACTTTTCAACCCACCTCTTACACAAATTGCTTATTTGGTAACTTTCTTAATAGCCGTAGGCATTTTTTCCATATTTCTTTCATATCAAAAATCATCTTTTCTTAGATGTTGCTCAGCTTCTACAATCGTCATTGTGTCACCAGAAAAAACAAAGTCGATATAGTCTTCATCATCGCTTTCATCCATCTGTCTTCCTAAACGATTTACATATATTTTTGCAAAAGCGTTCCCACATTGCATACCATCTTTGGCAATCATTTCTTGTGTTTTATATTCCCATTTTATCCCCGTACTAAGATAACGATTAATTTTCATACTATCGGCAACTTCACCATTTCTATTTAGCTGACAAGCAGCAAGCACAGGAATATCAAGTTCGCCAGCAATATTATTTTTGAGAAAATCACATTTTGCACCAAGCAAATTATAATTATCACTCGAAGATGTTTTATTGCTTTTCAAATAGTCATAAACAACAAATCCCAAACCAATTTTATTCTGTAACATTTTACAAATAGAGTACAATCGCTCCATTGTAAGATTTGGATTGTAGATATGCACAAATGGTTGTCGTTTTAACCAATCAATATTTTCTTGAATCATTTTAGCTTCTTCATCATTATATCTACCGTTTTTAATTCGTTTTATATCAATGCCGGTAAGATGTGATAAAAGCCGCTCAGTATAAAGTCTTGTTGGCATTTCACTATCCACAACCAATGTTGGTACACCATTCTTTAATTTGTGAATAGCTTCATTCATAAGGAATACTGATTTGCCTTGTTTATATTTTGCCTGAATAACAACAAGTTCTCCTGGTTCATACGTAAAATAATCAATAAATGAAGGGAACTTAGAGGGAATACCATACATACCATCTGCCGATCTTCTGCTAATAATATCATTCCATATATCTTCAATATCGTTGCCAAGTGTATGAATTTCCGTGGTTACGATATATTTTTGCGTTAACTCATCCAATCCTGAATAAACTGAACTACTTAGTTTTTCAAGTGTGAAATCCGGTTTATAACAGTTTGCACTTATTTGATTAAGTGTCTTGATTAAATCTCGTTTGAAAGCAAGCGTGACAATATTTTCGGCAAGCATCTTATATTCTTCCAGAGTGTTTCTTGCAGCACCCTTATATAGTTCGACAAACTCTTGAACCGATGGAAGATTATATTTTTCAATTGTTTTTTGCACCCCACGATGACTCTGCAACTTATTTGATATATTGTAAGCATCTATGTTCGTAATACCATCTTTGTATAGTTCTTGGATTGCCCAATAAATACAACCATTTTCTTTGCCAAAGAAATAATTCGGTTTTAAATAGTCAGTATGAGTAATAAACTCCGGATGATAAATCAATGAGCCGATCACGCCACTTTCAGATTGAATATCTGAAAGTTCTGCAATATCCATCGCTTACCTCCTTATTAGCTATTATTAATAATGCTTTGAAATCCATTTGGCTTTTTGCTTACGGAAAACCTTGGTGCAGTATCTTTCTTTTCAACAACAACAAAACTATCTTTGCTATAGCCGGTTGCACTTAGCTTCTTTTTTGTATAAGCGTCCCTAATTTCTTTCTTATCAACGTAATACTTAAAACCAGCAGGATAATTCAAATTCATTTTGTGTTTAATAACATAATTCATAACGAATACAAGATAATCGGATTCAATACCTCTTGCAATGAAGTCATTAAGCATTTTGAATAACTGACTATACACAACTGTTTTGCTAATGTGTTCGAGCCATAAGTTTTTGATGAGTTGAAGGTCTGCTTTTGTAGCTTCGTCTTTCCATTCACCACTTAATTTTGCCTTATAACAATCTTTATGATAGTACATATTTCCTTTAACAACATACTCATCACAAGTAATATCAATATCTTTAGTTGTGTGTTTACATTGTCCATAACGACAAGTTTTAATGTCGGTTTTTTTTGCCATACTTCATTCTTCCTTTTCAAGTAAATAAGTTGATTCTAAGTCTGCTTCAAAAATTGCCAAAACAAGTGGGTATTTCTTGATCGCAAGAGATATTGTGTTCCAATTTTCTTTCGCCTCTGTATAACCCATATGCCATCTAATTGCATAGCGCTCGACTGGTTTTAACTTGATAAATTCCTCAATCATCATAACCGACTTTTCGCCGTGACCATATGGTATTTTATCATCGACCGTATAACCAGGCACGGTTTCCCAATCGTATCTTCCAGCACTATCAGATTTCTTACCGTGGTCGCTATAAACTTTCTTGTTTTTCATTTCCACAACATAATAGTTGGATTTGCAAATGTCGTGAAGCAGGGCGGAAATGATAATACTTTCACGCCCCACCTCACTCAATCTGTCTTTCCAAATAGGGTCATTGAGTTTATCCAGAAGGCAATCAGCTACATTTAAACTATGTTCAACCAAGCCGCCTCCGTGACACGAATGAAATCGTGTACTTGCTGGAGCAGTATAAAAATCTGATTTTCTAAGATATTCAATCAGTTTATCCATTCCTTCTCTTTGACACTCAGACAGCATTGTTTCAAATCTTTTAATATAATCCTGATTAGCCATACTTTATACCCCCCTAATTAGAATGGAAGTTCATCTTCATCATCTTCCTGTATAACATCCGCTTTGTTTGTAGCCTTAGTTTTAGTGTTAGTTTTTACTTTTCCTTTACTTCCAGCAGTAGCCTTTTTATTCTTACCTTCAACACTATTACCACCG
Source organism: uncultured Clostridia bacterium (assembly GCA_947585965.1). GTDB lineage: Bacteria > Bacillota > Clostridia > Oscillospirales > Acutalibacteraceae > UBA1213. Next base: position 8,911 of record CANPXK010000035.1, on the reverse strand, counting down.
TTGTTATCAGGAATTTCAAAGCCAAAAATGACATAATTTGTATATAATTTTTTAGTCTTTGTATCATAATTATTAGTTACATCACAAGATGAAATTTTAACAGAAACACCCTTATCATATGAAGAATCGAATTCCTCACGAGTAGGAAGTCCGAGTTCTTTTACTGCTTCATGAGCATTACCGACAAGTCTAACGTATCCATCACTAAATTCAACGACATACTTGTCAGTTTCTTGATTTTTTCTACTAACGCTAACATTTGCCGTACTATATTTACCTTCGTCATTTACACTCCATATTCGAGCAAAAGCACCTTGTCTAAATCCCATATGTAATACCTCACTTTCTAACTGCCAAAAGCTGCTTTTCCAAATTAGTCAGAATATCAACATCTTCAATATTGTTATAATTTCCGGTAATAAGGTCATCATCCAAACTCGGATTTGCTTGTTTTTCCGCTGTTTTACATAGTTCTGCAACTTTCGCTTTTGCCTTATCTGATAATGCAACTTTTTTAGCTACCAGTCCTTTAATCTTTTCCTTTAGTTCATTTGTCTTAGAAGTTTCTTCCGGTAAATCCTCACCCTCATAAATGTAAAGTCCAAGACCATGTAATGCACACGCCTTTACTAAACAACGCTTTAAACTCTTGTTAGCATCAACGGAAGTAATCTGGTCAGCAGCAATACTCTTGTTTTTGAAATCCATAATTGCAAGAGTTTCAACAATTTGTTCTCCATTTACTGTTACTCCAACTTCGACCCATCCAGTTCTACCATCATCATGCCAGTAGCGTGTATTTCCGTCTGCCATAATTTGTGGATAAATTTTATATGTTGCATCTGGGTACTTTTTTTTAACCTCTGCCCACGCAGAAGCCCAAGATAGATATGATAAACCGTTTTTGGTTTTAATCTTTGTAGAAACATCAACCGCATTTAAAATATCAAATACACTCTTATTTTCAGCCATTATTATTTTCCTTTCTTAAATTTTCTGTTTTAATTCTTTCCCCTAAATTACTGGACAATCAAATAAATCACCTTTCTTTGTTTTGAAATATCTATATTAAACACTCTTAGGAGTGGAATTGTTTGATAAACTTAATAGTTCGTAATGAGTACTTCAACGCTGCTATTTACAGATTTATCTTTAGTCTGATAATTGCAATTTTTGTAATCTATATTTAAATAATGTACATTATATTTATCACACCATTGTTTTAAAATATCATTTGATTTACCTTTATGCTCTAAAACATTTGAAAGTGCCCACTTATATCCTATATCATTTAATTTATAAAGATAATCAAGTAATTTCTTTTCGTAATCAATAGACCACTTGCAAAAATAATCTCTTTCATATGCTCCAACGGCAATCAAATATGGTGGGTCAACATATATAAAAGCATTCCCCGGTTTACATAATGATTCTATATCTATATTAACAAAATCCTCGGATAAGAGTATTATTTTATCGTTTTAATAAATCGGCTATTGTAGAAATCCACATAATTGGAAGAACTGAATAATCTTCAAACCCATATAGTCCACACGCAAAGAAATCATGTAATTCAATTATTTCTGTTCTTTCGCCATTTTTTGTAACACCAACATCCAATGTATAACACCGTTTATTGTAAACATTAACAATAGATTGGATATAATCTAAATCTGGAAAATTACACTCATTTCCAGAATAACACCTAATTCCTTTGATGGATTTATTAAAAACAAAGACTCTAAATTCACTATCTATTTCGGGAATCCACTCTGACAAGAAGTATTTCTTATATCCAACATTACTCTCTATCTTTGAATTAGTGAACTGCACTTCGCCATTTTTAGGACATTTAATTATATCTATGTCTTTTAACATCCAGTGTCCATTAACATTATTACAATAATCAATTTTGATTTTTCTACTACAAAATCTCCAAAGCTCTTTGGGAATATTTAGAGGTTTTACTTCTTTAACACCCATTAGTTTGAGCCATTGAAGAACATACTCTACGCTTCCTATCGGAATATAATCACGACTTAAATAGTTATATTTATCAGATTTAAAATTCAAATCATCATTTAACAAAAAAGCGTAAACGTGTTCGTTTCTAAACCAATTCGTGTATTGAATTGATTCTATTGCCGTATAACCATAGGACTGTGCCGGAATAATATATTCATTGATTTTTTGTGATTGAATTACGAAAGTTTTCATATAAACAGTTCTCCATCATATATCATATAGACGCTCTACTTATCCATAAATAAAAAAATTATTTTTATTGTAATTCTCCTGTTATGATTTCATTTATTGCTTTCATGTTGACTTTTCCTGTCATTACATTTTTATTACACTCTTCAAAAATTTGATACATTGATTTATAAGATCCATCATCATTTTTAACATCAGTATTATAAACTTCTTTGAGCATAACAATTATTGATTCAATATCTCCAAAATCGTTATTTATGTTATGTATCGCTCTTTTAATATTCAAAGATACATCATCCATACCATCCCACCAATCAATAGAAGAATTATTTTTTTATTTATCACTCACTTTATTTAACAAAGGTTCTCTTGGAATAGCTTTTCTGATAGAACCAGAATTTATAAAATTTATAACTACCCTCAGTGGCATAGACTTAAACATTTCAATATGTTTTGTTTTACCGTGCCACATAACCCACGTATCTTTTAGCAAATCTTGAATACTTGTAATTAGTTCTCCAGGCTCATATTTTCTTTGTGTTCTAAGATATTCCTGGTGGATCTTTAAATAGGGTATATATTCTGCAAAGACAATACCGCCATTTAGAAAATCTCCCATGAAAGTTTACATCTACGGTGTAGTTAGCACTTTTATCTTGTATTACCCCCCGTATAAAACTTAATTTTATTACGTTTAACTTGTTGTTTACCTTAACATTTTAAACACTACATTATTAATATTTGCCATATATTTAAAGGAAATCAATCAGGTGAAAACAGTCGTCAATCTATACTCTTTATTGATTTTATATTGCAGTAGATACCCTGCAACAACCGAATTTCAATTATATATATTTATTTATATACAGAAACAAAATCAGCATTATTGCATTTTTATAAAAATTATTTTTCATTAAAACCTCAAAATATATTCTCAATAAGTTTTCTGCCACATTCAGGACAGTATTTCATTTTATATATAGCAATTCTACTATAACACTGTAAATCCTTTTCCCATCTTGAGACAACTAATGCAGTTGGTTCACTATTGCCCGTTATAATATCTAATCTATATCCGTTTTCGGCTTTGCCAACGCGGATACGACTTGAATCATTGTCAGTTAATTCAGGTTCAACAGTGGCATTACAACAAAACCGACAATAGTTAATCTGTTTCTTTTCCTCTACATTTGATAGATTACTCATTACTATATTTTATCCTTCCTCATTTTACTCTCACTTAGGTTATTCTTGCTTTCATAGGCAACCTTTTCATTTGTCAGAAAAGTAATAGCTCTTTCAAAATCTGTTACTGTCTGTAACGGAGCCGTAAATATAACTCCGTCTCTGGTTTTAATCTTTACATATGTCATAAACATTTCACCTCTTTTCTACAATACATTTTTATATTATCAACTGCTTATTCAGTACCTTTTTTATTGTCTTTGTATATGCTGATGATTTCTTGCAATTCGTCAGCACTATATCCCAAATCTTCGTATTTGCCTAAAGCGTTACGGAGAGCACACTTCTCTTCCCATTCATTTTTAAAATCCATTGCACTACCATAGTCGCCCCAGCTTGACTTGTAAGTAAGCCTATTCATCTGCTACCCTCCAATATGCTCCTCACCCATTTTCTTTATTTATAATAAATTCTTCTGCTTCTTCTATATCTGGTTCATCAGACGTATCTTTAATAATAGATTCGAGTACCTTGAATGCCCATGATTTAGTCTTATAAGCTGTAAACTTACTCCTATTATCAATTCTAACCACTACGCCTTCAGTAACATGACTACCTTTGGCAAGCGGTTCTGGAACGTCAAGGTATTTTTTACATCTCTCATTCAAATCTTCCCAAGTTGTATAAAGGAACTTTTCGAGTAGCGGAACATATTCACAACCAAGACGGTCACACCATTTAATCGTTTCCTCAGTAGGAATTTCAATAGTAACTCCATCATCATTGGTCATCGTAATACGATAGATATAGCACTTATTTTCACCGGGTTCGCAACCATATGTAAAAATCGTTTCAGTTCCATACTGCTTACTAAACTCTTTGTCTTTGACTTTAGAATTTTTGCACTTAGGCATAATTGGCGTATTGTTATTAATCCAGCCGACAATTTCACCATATACAGTCATTCCTTTTGGCAACTTATCAACAAAGAAGTCGTTATACTTCTTGCGGAACGCATTAGAGCCGTAATATCCGCCGTCATAATCTCTCAAAACAACACGGCGAGTACCGCTAACAATCTGGAACTTAGAAGTAACTTTATCCGGCAGATGGAACAACTTCTTCAAAATAGGATTTCGTTTGGTTGTAGTGAATTCCAGACAGTTACTTACACGGAAAGAAGTACCATGTAGTTTACGGGTGAGGTAAATAATATCATTTTCTCTAAATGCTTGTTGATTATATGCAAGCTGCTCAGTATCTTCATGTTCCATGAAAAATGGGTACGAAATCTTCTTATATTCCTCTTTTTTGTTCTTAGAAACCTTTACATCGCCGGTATGAGTTCTGCGATTGCCACAAGGAATATACTTTCTGCAAATCTCATGACCATCAAGAACTGTAATCTGGTCGCCATCTTTTAGACTTGTAATATCCGTATACTTTGCCAAAACAGCAATAGGAAGTACAAGACCATCAGACTTTTCACCACGGAGCTTTAACGCCCGAATATTTCTTTTATCTGGTTCAAGATAGCCGCCAATATTATTACCATTTCTATCTTTCCTGCGGACTAAGTTATTGTCGTTTGCAAATTCTTCACTAAGCTGACCATCCACAGGAAAATATATAACTCTATCCCCCGCGGCGTAGCTCATATCGACAATAACATTATTTCCAAAAATCTCACAGCACTGTAGCCTGTCAGCATTAGAATGACTATGGATTTCTTTAATTGTCGTAATATAAGCACAATACATTTATCCCTTCCTCCTTATTTATTTTTTCTCAGTGTACATTTAGATTTAATTTGATTCTTTTTCTGATTTAATTATTTATTTTTAAAAATAAGAGGTAACTTTTTAGATTTATACCAACAATTTGGACATCGGTAAAACTCATAGGATTTATCAGGATAAAAACACAATACACGTTTCATAGCCCTATTACACTTCCTACAAAACATAAGCAAAATACTCCTTTCTTAACTGCATGATATTATAGCATATTCAGCTTCGATTGTCAATAGTTTTTCTGACTTAATTTATTTTTTTTTATAAATACTCCGGTAATGAATAATACACATTAAGTATACGTTATTCAATAACAGAAATCAGTACAAAAAATTTTAATATGACTCCTATCTGTTTGTCAGAGAAATTCATATATCCCAATCATGCGGCACCAAGCCTATGATGCTATCATAAATACAGCCACCAACAACATAGGCTTCATTACCACATTCATTAAGTTTTTTTCAAATTTAACGTTATCAGGTATTATTAGATCCATGGATTATTTACTTCCTCCAAAAACTTAGAAAGTTTACCATCATGATAGAATACCAAATCGTTTTCAGTAATTGGTTTTCCAAAGTAGTGCTTTACAATTTGGTGGAAGATTTCAGCATTCAAACACTTAAACTCAACTTCGTTAGAATCGCTGTTATAAATCTTTATATATCCATCAGTACCTTCAATCTTAAACAGTTCAAACATTTCAACTCTTACAAGCTGACCAATCCCAAACGGACAACTATCTACAACTTTTTTCAGTTCAGAAAGAGAAAATCCGCTTCCAACACCATATTCACGTGGTACGCTAAGAATAATTTCATCTTCGCCCAGACTAAAAACAGAAACACTATAAATCGTGTCGATAATGTGCTTATATAGAATGTTCATAAGATAATGTTCGTATCGAATCTGCTTTTTTGGATTGCAAGCGCCAAGAACAACTTGTCGAATGTACTTGCTATGTATAATGTGCTGGCTATCTGTAAACTTATCCACGAACTGTTCCCAAGTATCTGCCCCATCAAAAATCTTAGGAGAATAATGCTTCAATGCAGAAAAGTTTGCCTTTTTCATATCAATAGATATAAACGCACCACCATCGTTGTCCTCTACATACACATTCCTTTTAGAAACAGCAGCCTCAATTGGGTAATTTTCGTTATTAAAGGTATTGTATTCATCTTTTGCCTTGATAAAGTCAATAATGGAATCTTTAACTTTATTGTAATATTCAAAATAATCCTGTTCATTTGCAAATTGCCGCAATTCAGTGCAAAACACATTAAACTTGCTTACACAATTAAATAAAATGTCGATGGTTTGCAAACGCTCATAGAAATATGGATTATCAAAGACAACAATGGGTAAATTGCAATCTTTACAAAAACGCTTTTTCAGTGCAATGGAATTCATTACTTCTTCTCTTGTCATATGTGACATCCTCCTTAACAAACTTTTTCAACCAATCAGAATAATATTACCACCAAGGTTTTCATTATATCTTAAAAAATCGTACTTTGCAGATTGCAACTTGTTCTTTATTTCAGTTAGATTCATTTTTCATCCCTCCTTAAATTTTTTCTTGACATTTTAGAAAATACTATGTATAATGTAAGTAAATCGGTCATATTTTCTAACTGTGCTCTAATTATATCAGATTATTTTCTAATTGTCAAGGGTTAATTTAGAATATTTGACCGTGCTTTAGGAGGCACATTATGGAATCCATGTTATATCAGAGAATTAAAGCATTATGTGAAAGAAATGAAATAAGCATAGCAAAATTAGAATCAGAGTTGGGGTTTGGTAACGCTTCTATTAAAAAATGGGGTCGTGTCAGTTCTCCTTCGGTAGATAAGATAATTAAAGTTGCTGGTTACTTCGATGTTTCAGTAGACTACCTACTTGGCAGAACAGATATAGAGGGTTCTATATCCGAGGTAATCGGTGACGAAGATATTATCTCATTCCAAAGGGCAAGACAGAAAATGACTCCAAAGGATAGAGAACGTATGATGCAAATGCTCAAACTCGGCTTTGAATATGCTTTTTCCGATCAGGAGGGAGATGACAAATAATGATACGTTATGTTTACATAAATAATTTGGTTCTTAACATTTATGAGAAATTGCCAAAAATTCAGTTTCCACTTGACATTAAAAGTGTAATCAACTATCTTCCAAACTGCCGATATATGTCCTATCAAGATTTTGCTAAAATTAATAAATGTTCAATTGAAGATGTTATTCAAATCTGTGAAAGCAAATCCGGTTGTACACACTATGATGTGCTACAGGATAGATACCTGATTCTGTGTAATCAATCAACGCAGGATAACAACAACATTGGTAGACAACGCTGGACTTGCGGGCATGAGATCGGTCATATAGTTTGCAACCATCATGCTATGTCGGCTTATGAAAAACTTTCAGAAAATAGTTTATTACAGACTAACAATACTGAATATGAAAGAGAAGCTGATTATTTTGCTGCCACTATATTAGCTCCATTTCCTTTGTTTAAACTACTAAATATTAAATCCGCTATAGATGTTCAAAACATATTTGGTCTTTCAGCAGAAGCATCACTTTATAGGTACAAACAATATATTAAAACATATCAGACAAGATATAAAACCTCATGGGATAATGATATAATAAGACTCTACCAAAAAAAGAATATTTAACCATTCATTTTTGAATCACCTCATTGGAATACTTATAATGGGGTGATTTTTTATGAATAAGCAAGAATATAAATTTATTCGTAATTTAGCATGGGATTTATTAATTCATGCAAATATATCTCAATTACCAGTTGATATAAGTGCTATTGCGGCTCTTTATAATTTACAACATATGGTAGATAGTTCAAAATCCCTTTATGACAATACACTTTTTATATCAGAATATATTTTAAAAATATTTGGAATTAATGATCCTGAATTTAAAAAATACCTTGCTGTTAGAATTTTATCTCCGATGATCGTTTTTAAAGAGTTAAATATTAAGTCAGCGGAAGAAATGAGTAATCTTTCCGGTATTCCGATAAATTTAGCACAACAGAGATTTGAACGCTTAAAAATGCTCCTAAAAAGAAACAAATTTGAAACTTCACATCTTGAAACTATTGTATTATCACAATTTCATGATTGGTTGAACAAAAATAGACAAATTATGAGTTAAAATATGATAAATTTATTTTACCTCCGTTCTGGGACTTATTCTAACGTAATCACGAATTAATTCATAAATATCTCTTTCACATACACACCACAATGTATCCCAATTAACATCATGTGCCGTATGTTCTCTTTCTCTCTGAAATTTAGCAGATACAACAAGTGAACAATACAATGACTTCGCCGACATGTTCCATTCTGCACCGTTCTCGTCCTTACCGATTAAACGAACATCTTCAGGAATAGTTTTTACAATTTCAGAAAAACTCTCTACCTCTTTTGCCGTTGTTAATTCTACTGCGAATTTATGCATAATCTTCTTTCCTTTCTTCATTAAATTAATATTTTCAATTCTTTTTTAGCTATATTGATTTCTATACTTATGACATTTCCCCACCTAAAACTGACGGCAATTTATTCTCGACTTATAGAGGTCAGAGTCTTTTTGCCGAGTCGGGATAAAATTTCTATTTTATATATTTCTAACTGTAAGATTACTTAATTGTTACTTGCAATGTCATCAAATAGTCTATCT